>JBBQRJ010000368.1:0-5187 GCA_038214955.1 Aggregatilineales bacterium
CCCCCACCCCGCTCGCTGCGCTCGCCTCCCTCCCCCGAATTCAGGGGAGGGCGCAAACACGAGTCTGCTTGCTCCCCTCCTCGAATTCGGGGAGGGGTCGGGGGTGGGGTCAGAAATAACGATCTGCGTAAGGTGACTTATTGAAAGAAGCGGACGCGATGAATCGCGTCCCTACGATGGACAGATAATTGTCGCGGATCAACCTGTTATTTATCACCACCTATGTGGGCTTAGGCGGGGGCGAAACATCGCTGTTGACGCTGGTCGAACAGCTTGATCCTGCGCGTTTTTCGCCGCATTTGCTCGTCCCGCACGAGGGGCAGCTTACGGAACGCTGGCGGGCGAACGGGTGGGAAGTCCATGTGATTCCCTTTCGAGGCGCAAGCGTGTATTTCGTCCCGGCGATCTACGCGCAGTTTCCGATCCGACGCAAAATTGAGCGTTTGATCCGCGAGTGTGACATTCAATGCGTCCACAGCGATTACCATAGTATACCGTTCGCACTGCCCGCCGCGCACAGCGCACACGTTCCGCTGGTGTGGACGTGTTGGGGATGGTGGTTTCACCCGAAGGCGTGGCAGCGCAAATTTTTCGCTCAACCCGACGCGACTTTTGCCGCTTCATGGGCGATCAAAGACGGCTTTTTAGGCGATCCGCCGTTTTTGCCGCCGGAACAGGTCGAAGTGCTGCCGCCGGGAGTCGATACCGTGCGTTTTCGTCCCGGCATCGACGGATCGAACGTGCGGGCAGACGCGGGAGTCGGCGCGGATACGCCGCTGGTCGCCTTGATCGCCCGCTTTCAGGATGTGAAAGGTCACGACACGTTTCAGGACATGGCGCGGATCGTGGCAAAAGAAATCCCCGAAGCACGATTCATCGTCGCGGGGGAAAATGTGCATGGCGCAGCGGCAGATACCGCCTATAAACAGCGTATTTTGCAAACTGCCCGCGAGGATTTTGTTTTGCGTGACCATGTGATCTATTTGGGTTTTCGCGCCGACGCTGAACGGGTCATGGCTGCCGCTGATGTGATTGTGTGCAGTTCGGATTTTGAGAGTTACGGCATGGTCAACGTTGAGGCGATGGCGTGCGGTAAGCCTGTGGTCAGCACGCGGCGCGGCGGTCCTTCGGAAACGGTTGTGCATGGCGAGACGGGCTTTCTGGTCGATCCACGAAACGCCGAAGGCTTGGCAGAAGCGGTAATCACGCTGCTGCGCGATCCGTCGCTGCGTCAGCGCATGGGCGCGGCGGGTCGGGCGCGGGTCGAATCTAAGTTTTCGGCAAAAAGTATGGCAGATCGGTTTACGATAGTCGTGCAAGAAAAGATAGAACAGCCTCACCCCCCAACCCCCTCTCCAAATGGAGAGGGGGAGACGAGCGGAGCGAGTGAGGGTGAGGTTAGTAGGTAGGAATAACCATGCGGATTTTGCTCATTTCACGATGCACGCCCTATCCTCTCTATCTTGGGGATCGGCTGATTGTTTACCACGTTGCGCGGGAACTTAGCGCACGCGGACACGAAATCGATTTACTGGCATTTGGTGATCCCGCGCAAGATCACGCGCCGTTTGCCGACTATTTCCGCCACGTCGAAATTTTGCCCGAAACGCCACGCGGATTTGTCAGCTACAGCCGCCGCATGATCGTCCCGTCGCATCGTTTTCCCCGCGCCAATGGCGACTGTTGGTCGCCTTCCATGTGGAACGCTATTCGCCGCTGTGTCGACTCGAACAGCTACGATCTCGCGCATTTGTTCGGCGGGATTCAAGTGTACGAATACGCGCACGCCGTCGCACCACTGCCCATGTTGATCACGCCGTATGAAAGTTACGCGCTGTTTTTGCGCCGTCTGGTGAATAAAAACGGTGCTGTATCCACATGGATGCAAATGCAAATCGCACGCCAGTTTGAACGCTGGATGTTCACGCCATTTCACAAAACAGTCGTCGTGTCGGAGCGTGACCGTGACGAACTGCGCCAGTTAAATGCTAAACTGCCTATTGAAGTCATCCCCAACGGGATAGACCTCAACTATTTTGCGCCTCAACCCCTACAACGTGAACGGGCAACGATTCTGTTTACGGGGAACTTCGATTATGCCCCCAACGTCGATGCGGCGATCCGCCTAGCAATGGATATTCTGCCGCGTGTGCGCCAAACCATCCCCGACGCGAAATTATGGCTCGTCGGCAACAAACCGCCGCCAGAGATGTGCGCCCTCAACAGTGATACGATCACCGTGACGGGGCGCGTGCCAGACATTCGCCCCTACTTAGCGCAGGCATCGGTTTTCGTATCCCCACTGCGACTCGGCGCGGGCATCAAGAACAAAATTTTAGAGGCGCTGGCGATGGGCTGTCCTGTAATCGCTACCCCGTTGAGCGTAGATGGAATCGCGGCGCGAAATGGTCACGAGGCACTGATCGCGGAGTCGGATACGGCTATGATGGGCGCAATCACCCGCGTGTTGAGCGATGTATCGCTTGCCGCACAGTTGAGCGCGAACGGGCGCAGTCTCATCGAGAATCGCTATAGTTGGGGCGAAGTCGCTAACCGCTACGAATCGCTTTACACGGAGATCGCCAGATGACCCAATATACCGCCTTTTCGTCGGTTGAACGCCCGATGAACGAGGATGCCCGCTGGAAGATCACGCAAGAGGCGTGGGTACCTTTCATGCTGGAAGATGATTTTGCCAGTCTCTATTGGGATCGCATGATGGCTGAGTTTGCCGATTTTCAGTTCGGCGTGTATGAAGGCGATACGCTGATCGCCTGTGGTAACAGTATTCCAGTGGTGTGGGACGGCGGCGAACTGCCAGATAGCGGGTGGGATTGGGCGATGGAAAGCGCGTTCGAGGCGAAAGATGCCGGCGTTCCGCATAATACCCTCTGCGCTATCTCGATCAACATTGCCCTTTCGCACATGGGTAAAGGTGTGAGCAAACACGCGATCAACGCCATGCGGAATATCGCACAGAAGCACGGGTTCAGCGCGTTGATCGCCCCCGTTCGCCCCAACATGAAAAGCGCCTACCCGCTTACGCCGATGGAACGCTATATCACATGGAAGCACACCGACGACGAGTCGCCGTTTGACCCGTGGCTGCGGACTCACTGGCGGGCGGGCGCACGTATCGTTAAGGTAGCGCCGGACTCCATGCGGATCAGCGGCACGCTTGCCGATTGGGAAAAATGGGCGGGGATGCGTTTCCCCGAAAGCGGTGAGTACCTTGTGCCGGGTGCGCTCAACCCGATCAAGGTGGATGTTGAGCGCGATCAAGCCGTGTATATCGAGCCGAATGTGTGGATGCTTCACACCGTATGACCCGCCTGATCTATATCGCAAACATTCGCCTCCCCACCGAAAAAGCGCACGGCTTACAGATTATGCAGAACTGCGAAGCCTTTGCCGACGCGGGCGCAGACGTTTCGTTGTGGGCGGCGAGTCGCATCAACACGGCGGCGCTGGCGGGCGTGGGTGATGTGTGGGCGTATTATGGAGTCAAACAGTGTTTTAGATTGCGCCGCTTGCCCTGCATTGATCTGCTTCCGCTTGTGCCAGATCGTGCAGATCGAATCGCGCAAATCATTTTCATGATCCAGTTGATCACATTCGCGTTTTCCGCTCTCATCAGCGTACTGTTCACGCGGGCAGAAGTGTTCTACAGCCGCGATCCGCTGGTGCTGCTGGCGTTGAGCCTCGTCAAGCCGGGTCGTCAACTGGCGTATGAGGCGCATCAATTGGCGGGCGGGCGCTTGGGATCAACCTTGCAGCGTTTGACCATTCGGCGTGTGGGTCATGTGTTCGCCACAACGGGCAAACTCGCCGCTGATCTCACCGAGCGCGGCGCGAAATCGGCACAGGTGGCGCATGACGGCGTGCGACGAGATCGCTTTGCCAACTTGCCGACTCAAGCGGCGGCGCGGAGTCAAGTGGGCTGGCGTGCCGATCAATTCATCGTCGGCTATGTGGGACGCTTGCACACTATGGAAATGGACAAAGGCGTCGGGACGCTAGTGGATGCGCTGGCGAAAGTCGGCGGCGTCTCGCTTGCGCTGGTCGGGGGTCCCGATGATCGCGCCGATCAACTGCGCCAGCGGTGGATCGCGGCGGGGCTGCCTGAAAGCGATTTCCTGTATGCGGGGCAGGTCACGCCAGATCAAGTAGCCGTTTATCTCAGCGCGTTTGATATTTGCGCTATGCCGTTTCCGTTTACAGCGCATTTCGCCTATTATGCCTCACCGCTTAAGCTGTTCGAGTATATGGCGGCACGGCGAGTCGTGGTCGCGTCCGATTTACCGAGCGTGCGCGAAGTGGTGACAGACGGCGAGTCCGCGCTGCTCACGCCACCCGGTGATATCGAGGCGTTGGCGGCGGCGATCCGGCGTCTGCGTGATGATGCTGTGCTAAGGGAACAAATCGCGGATCGTGCCTACGAACTGGTCATGTCACGCTACACATGGGATGCCCGCGCACGCTTTATTTTGGGCATCATCAACGCTTGAGTTTGCTCAATAGTTGAATCGCTGAATTAGCCCGCATAAGCGAACTATCAGCAAGTTGACGCAAACTTGAGATAGAAGTTTTATAGTCCGATTGATTGCGTGCTGAACGCAAATTGTACAGATGATCGGCAATATCCCGGCTGACTTTATCCGATTCACGTCGAAAATAATCACTAACCGCGTAATGCACATCTTTGGTTCTTGGGAGTGCATCATCCCCTTCTACAGCCACAATGTAATCTGCCGCGAGGTTGAACACAGCATAGTAAGCGCGGCTGATTGCGGAACGTTGTTTCGCTTCTTCACTTGCTGAACTATTTGGCTTACCAAGTAGTTCACGCGAAAGTTGGTAGTACTGTGTCCAGTCAAAGCTCATAGGTATCCGAGATCAATATGTAGTTTGAAGTCGCCACGTTGAATGTTGTCTAACCACCATGTTTGTCGAAACGGTTCAAATTGCGCCCACGCTTCTTCGACGGTCAACTCGGTCATAATCGACACGAGTAAATATTTCTCGATGTGATCGGGATCAATGTATAAGCTGAGTTCTAGCGGCTCGTTCGGAAAGTAAGCCCGAATGTGCGCGGGGATTTCATTCAGTAGAGTTCGCAAAAACGGATACTGCGCTATAAAGCGACTCACTGCCGCTGCATCAGCAATGGCGTAGAGGTCGTGCGGT
>JBBQRJ010000369.1:0-5186 GCA_038214955.1 Aggregatilineales bacterium
ACTGGTTCGGCTTGATATTGAGGCGATAGGTGAATGCGAAAGCCGCGCAGCCCTTCTCTGGACAGGGTGTCGAGGCTGTACAGGTTCGGGTTAATCCAACGCAACCCGGTTACACCAAGGAATGCGTTACGCTGCTTGTGCAGCAGATTCCTTCCCCAAAAATATTGTGACAGCTCCGAACGTCGCATCAAATCGGTGAAGCTACTCCCACCTTTGAAGATTTTGCAGAGCGGGTGATCCTTCACTACCTCACCCTGTGGATTCTTCACACGCATCGGCACTTGTGCTATGGAGTCAGCACGCAGGTCGGCAATCGCACCTATGGTGGCGCTTACTGCATACAGGCGTGTGAGATCCCTGCTGGTAGCTTCAACGCGATTTAGTGCGATGTGCTGTTCGATCATGCTTTTAACAGCGTTATCGGTTGTGATCATGCAATATCGAACCCCCATTCGCCGCTGCCGCCGTCAAGCAGCTCCGTTAGGCACCAAACCAAAGCATCCACTCTATCTGGTGAATTTCCGATGCCCGGCACCCAGCTTGCCATCTGATCCTCTAAGTATCTGAAAACGCCGATGTGCGCCACACGTCCCTGCTCGTAAAGGGCAACAATCGGTTCTGCCCGCGCTGCCTTTCCTCGACTGGCATGAACTTTTTTGAACGGCACGTTCGAGTCTACGGTGTGGACAGTATGTTCAACCATATCGCCACCATTATTGACCTCGCCAACGACACGATCCCCCTTGTACTTGTAGTAACCAGTCACAGCTTGTCGCGCCCATCCGTCTGGTGATGCGCTCACAGTGAGGTCGTCCAATACATAAAATTGCCCGCTTTCGCCCACAGCGCCGACCACAATTCCAGTTTCGGCGCTCCCGTCCACGTTCGTCACTGCCGGGTCGATTGCCACAACGACTCGCCGGAACGCTTCAGCAGCCTTCGTGATGCTCTTGATCATGTCGCGCTTCCACAGCGCTCCCGGCACATCGTCTAGTATTTCACCCTCAAGCTCTTGCCGTCCCAGCCGTGAGCCTTCGTATTTCGAGATAATGTCGGTGAGCCACTTGGGCGCAAGATTGGCGCGATTTTCGTAAGTCGAACCGCGCACAACGACACACGACGGATCGTCAAGTAATTCCCGAATCACCTTAAGTGGACGAGGGGTAGTAGAAATAGCGATGCGTGGGTCAACGCCGAGGCGCACACCCATGAGCAGCATGTCGAGCGCGTTTTCGGCGCGGTTCCATGCTGCCAACTCATCACAGATTGCCCAGTGAAATTGAGGACCGCGCAGACGATTCGGCTCATCTGCACTGAAAGTAGTGGCGATGCTGCCGTTTGGAAAAGTCAACCGCCGTTTGCTTGGCTCGTACAACGGCATGAAGTCCGTTGGGGCAATGTTCATAATGCCGCTTTCGCCCTCAACAACCACATCTCGCACGTCACCCGCTGTTGCCGCAACTAACGCTCCACGTGATCGTGGACGCTGCCGCGCTTGCTCAATTGCCCACTCGTTTACAGCCCTGGACTTGCCGAAACCTCTGCCAGACAGGATGAGCCAAATTGACCAGTTCCCATCTGGCGGCAGTTGGTTCGGACGGGCAATTTTGCGCCATACCGTATTTAATGAGGCAGCACTACTCCGTTGTTTTGCCCTCTCCAGTTTCTCCTTGTTCAGTGCCGCTAATGCCTGCGGAGACAAAGAGTCGGTCAGCTTCCTCACGTCCGAACTCCTCGATCAATGCTTCATAGCTCAAGCGTCCCTCACGAATCAGTGCGACGGCTTCGGAGCGCCAATCATCGACTTTCGAGCGATCACCCCATTCTGCGTAGTGACGCCGCTTCAGGTACTCAATTGCCGCCCGCCAATCGCCCGCGAACTTGGTGACGGTGCGCTTTTCGACCTTCTTGACGTATTCGTAGGGTTTACCTTCGCGGTCAAGGCGAGTCTCAGCGAACGTTTCAACCGTTTCCGATACTGCTTGGTGTGGGTTCATCGCCACACGCAGCGCCTTCATCGCCGCCATTTTTGCGTCCTGCTGCGCGCGCGATATGGCGTCGGTAAAGTCGGCAAACGGTACTTCACCCAATTCGCCGCGCTTCAACCATGTGTAAAACGTGTCTTTGTGCAGTGGAATACTCGCGCACACATCGACGATCGTTGCACCCGTATTGAGCGCTGCGACGATCTTATTTTGCAGGGCTTTGGTCAGCAGTGTTGGTCGTCCCACGATTTTCCCCGAATCAAAAACACCCCGCATTGCAGGGGGCTTCTACATTACCGAGAAAGCGCCGTAAAGCCCCTCCGTTTAGGCGTGGGGAGTGTCACATTAGAAGTTTTATTCTAATTCAGCATACAGCCGATTCCCGACTCGTCTAGCAAATTCGTGCTTTTCGGGCGTGGGTGCGCCCGGTGGGTGGCTACAGAGCCGCCCACAAGCCCGTCAGCACCCCAAAGTGCTGACGGGGTGCGCCACGTGGGGCGCACATATAGCCTCCACCGGCGCGTGAGGTGCAAGCGTTTTAGCTTGCGGGCTAGTCTAAGGTGGCGAGCAAAGCGCATCAACTGGTCGGCAGAGGGGTGCATATAGACGGTCACGCCGCCGCACCCCTGCCACCTTAGACTAGCCGCACGCCGCTGCGAGGCGGCACGCTCAAATTCGCAAGCGCGGGACACGATAGAGAGGGGTTGTACGGTGCAGTGCGCCGCCCAGAATCAGCCAAGTATCCCAATGTGAGATACCCCGCAGGGCTAAAGCTTCTGCAATGCGACGCTGGATGGCGGGCAGACGCAGCGGCGATCTCACTTCGGCTTTCCACAGCGCCGATTGGCAGTCGGACAGCAAATAATATTCCAATCCGCGATCCGGCTTGACACGCTCCAACCTCACCGGGTGAGCATACAACGCATCGCCCAAGCACAAGCGTCTTACTTCACGTTCGATTTGCTGTACAGTGCCTTGTCCGACAGTGATCAAGTCGAAGGCATACATCGTTGTCACCTAGAGCCTAGCCTCCCTTGTGTTTCCTCAGCAACCGTGCGATGACGGCGTGGCGCTCACCTTGGTTATCCTCGACGAGCGTTGAACCGTTACGTCCTCGAACACACTTCCCATCGACGCGCACGGCATCCACTGGCAGCCCAACCAGTGAGGGATCGGTCATCCGATTCCCACAGTAGACATACTCGGCATGAAAATGGACGTTTGGCGCAGATCTCCGTCGCAGCGTCGGATCAAACTGCCAGAAGCCGAAGCCCCGAATGTCACAGGCATCACCCGGCTCGTAACCCCTGCCGTCGTTCGGATCCATATCGCTGGAGTCACAGTACCATGTGTAGCAGGTATCGCAGATGTAGCTATCGACCTCGCCGAAGCCATCATGTCCCGCCCAGAGCGTCCCGATCACGCAGCATGGGCATGGAACACCGCTGCCGAGCGCCCAACCGAGATCAACCCCTTCAAATCTGTTCATCGCTGCAACCCCTTCAAAACGCGCTTCAAACGCCACTTTCGATGAGCTATGCGTTCCTTCGGCAGCCACCAATCCCGATTTTTGCGCCGCCACTCTCGCTGATACGCATTCCACTTATCACGCCGCGTTCCAGTGCGGCGGATCGGCTTTGACGATTTCCGCAGATACTCGCACTCCTTGCAGCGCGCCATGCGACCATTGGGTTTGCCCCGACTGCGATAGAAACAGTCGAACAGCAGCACACGCCCGCACCCGGTGCAGCGTTTGTGACCGTCGGGCAGTGACGGCGACTTCGGGGCTTTCTGGCGTGGGACAAGCACCTCGTGATAATAAATGCGCCGGTGAGCGCGGTAGCAATCCGGGTACGCAGCCCTATCCTTCCAAATGAGGTGTCTTTCGCCGCAGTAGAGGCAGATCGGCGTCTTCGACATGATTTAGCCTCCACGCGCCTTGTTGCGTTCCTGCTTTTCAGCTTGTTCGGCGCGATACGCCTCACGGCGACGGGCATACCGGTAGCGAGCTTCCATCTTCGCCAAGTCGGTCAGTGCCTCCGATAATCTTTGCCACGCCCACGAGAGTTCATAGTCCCCTTCTGTTTCGTCGAGCTTCTTCTGGGCGTCAGCAACAGTCTTTTCGTGAATGCGGCGGTTGCGGGTGTACTCGTTGATCACCGACTGATCTTGCTGGCGCTGTCGTTCCTCTTTATTCGTTGGGATGCCCGATTTCATGCTTCGCTCCGTTTCCGCCATACCAGCGCATCATGAAGCTGACCATCCAAGAGTCGATCCTGACCGGGATACTGACTGCCGCCTTGTTTGTGATACAGTGCCGCACCGTCACGTTGACACGCATCGCGGATTTGGGCAGCGTAAGACGGGTAGAACGGACGATGTTTTGCGCCACTTTCACCGCCAGTGATCGCTTGGTCGATACCACGCAGATCAACATTCCCCACATACCCGATGAGCGGCTCGAAGCTGATGAACTTGCCCTGCACCGGAATATTTCGTAAGTAGTCGATGCGCCATGCGTAGTCGGCATTTTCAACCGATGTGCCGAGCCAAATGTTGTCACCGCGCCCGTTCGATGCGCTTGGTTAAAAATAAAAATGTGCAGTCTGGGCGCGTTGCCACGAGGTTAAAATGCCAATGGATGTAGCGCAGTGGCATCCGCTCGTGGAACACGTCGTACATATCCCCCACAAAGACTTCCGCGCCGGGCGGCAGCTTCTTCAATTCCTTAAGCGCATTGGAGCGCCAGACGGGTTGATCCGCCGCATTCTGCGGGTAGCGTTCGGCGAGTGCCATCATGTAGCAGTTGGCACAGCCGGGACTCACTTTCGTGCAAAACCACTTAATGAAGTTGAGCGAATGTGTACACCAACCAATACTCGTTTTGCCCACGTCGCTATTCCTCCCTCGATACAAGTTGATTGGGAATGACGGGTTGACGCATCCAGTGTTCATCGGTCTGGACGTGATTCGCTCGCACGAACTTGGCGACCGACAGCCCAAAATCAGCGAAGCGAATCGGACGAACGAGCCGCACTACATACCCCTCCTGCTTGCCAAATGGGGACTCGCCGCTGTAGCACGCTTTGATCCGCGCCTCATCCCACGCTCCGGCGTAAAGCGTTGGCACTGGGGTCAAACCGAGTAGATCACACCAAGCCAACGTTTCTGCCCACGAGAAGAACATATTTTGAAGGTCGC
>JBBQRJ010000370.1:0-5183 GCA_038214955.1 Aggregatilineales bacterium
CCCCGCAATCTGACGATCTTCGGTGATGTACTGCAAGAACATCTCATCACCCCACGACGAATCGTACACCTGCTCATCTAAATGCACCTGATCCATCGTGACGTTACTGTGACGAATTTCACGTCCGCGTATATCCGTCGGGCGATCCCCACGCCGCGCCAGCTCATTTTCGACCAGTTGACGAAAATTCGTGACTTTGTTACCCACGACAATATCCGTGCCGGGAATGTCACGAATCACGCGGGTGAGGCGGCAGTATTCGGGCGTCATGCGGAAGCAATCGACCAGCACGCGCAGCAGTTCGTCCTTTGTATAGGGCTTCCACGAGCCATCCTGATAGTTCTTCATCAGCGCCGCGCTCTCGATCAACGAACAGGGGTAAACCTTGAGTTCATCGGGTCGAAAGTCGGGGTCAGCGAACATCTTGCGGTAATCTTCGATGTCCTCGTCCGGTGATGATCCGTACAGGTTAGGCATCCAGTGAGCGTGAATCTTGAATCCGGCTTGACGCAGCAGTTTGACCGCCCGTCGGGTCGCCGCGACGGTATGCCCGCGCCGATTCATGCGTAACACGGTGTCATTGAGGCTCTGAAAACCGATTTGCACTTTGGTACAGCCCAAGCGCCGCACGCGCAGGACTTCTTCTTCGCTGATGTGATCGGGTCGTGTTTCGATCACCAAGCCGACACAGTGGCACGGTGCATCTTCGTTGAAGCGATGCGCGGCTTCGAGTTCTTCCCACGTCGCCCACTCATCAATCGGTGAGCGTTCGCCCCCCTCAATTTTGTGATTCAACTCGCGGGAGCGGCGCATTTCGGCGGCATAGACGTTCTGCACCACCTGATTATACGACTGCACCATATCATCCCCGTGAACGATGACATTGACCGTGTTATTGAGCGGGTGAAGCTGTGATCCTGCTTTGATCGCCGCTTCCACTTCCTCAGTGTGATCGATCCCCGCGCCGAAGTCGTGCAGCGCGTCAAAAATGCGCTTGATGAACCAGATTTGGAACGTTTCGGGGTAAAACGACCATGTGCCGCCTAAAATGATCACCTCGATTTTGTCCGTCGGATGTCCGGTCAGGTAGTAGGTTTTAAGGCGGGTCATAGTTTGCAGGTACGGGTCAAAGCTGTTTTGTTCTGCCCGCTGCGCTCCCGGCTCATCAGAGAGATAGCTTTTGGGCATCCGTACATCGTTCGGGCAGAAGATACACTCGCCGGGACACGGGAACGGCTTGGTGAGTACGGTCACGGGGGTGACGCCCGAACTCGTGCGGACGGGCTTCAGTCGCAGTCGCTCGATGATCTTTGGGTCAAACGCGGGGAGTCCATCTGTCCCCGCCCATTGACGATAGGCGGCGATCAACTCATCACGGCTGTACATTTTGGCTTCATGGTTTTTCTTGGCGTGCGCCCGCACCAGCTTATCAATAGCGTCACGCTCTTGCAGCGTAAGAAGTTCGCGCAGTAAAGCGATCAGCGGTTGGCGGTGCTGCTCAAGGTCAATCGTATTTTTACGGCTCATCACGGTCACACTAGGCTAAACGAACCTCTATTTTACCATAGTGTCCCGTCTGCGTGGCGCATGTGGCACGCCGCACAAGATTAATACTTATTGTCGGCACATTGCTTTACAATAATTTTGTGGCAGCTATCTTCAAAGTAAAGGAGTCTAAGCGATGGCTTCAACTGTAGAGTGGTATATCCCGGATCGGGTCATCCTAAACGTGGTGAGCGGTGTGTACACGCTCGACCAGATTTGCGAGGGAAGTCAGCAAATTCTTTCGATGATGCGTACCGGGGCGTCCCCTGTCCATCTCATCGTAGATTCAAGCGAACTCACTAATTTCCCCAGTATTTTTCGTCCTCTGCTGGTCGAAATAGAGAAGTTTCGCCACGAACCGACAATGGGCTGGAGCTTCATGTTAACGCATAGTCCGGTACTCAATTTTTTTGGTGCGTTGGCGTCCAACATCACCAAACAACCCTTCCGCTCTGTGAAAAGTTATGCTGAGGTGAACAATATCTTGTGTCGCATCGATCAATCGCTGGTGAAGCTGATGCCTAACCTCGATCCGTGACAGCGTCATCACTGCTCACATTGTGACATTCGGCGCAATCTCCTCATGTTACTCCTCACTAACCGGGCGTTCGCATTAAGCGTAGACTCAAGCTATGTTGAAGAATAGCCACCGAAAGGTGAATCATGTTGAAAAAAATTCTTGTTGCCTATGCTACTCGTATGGGGTCAACGATTGATATTGCAGAAGAAATCGCCAAAGTGCTGCGCGAATGGGGGGCAATTGTCGAAGTACGTTCTACCCACGAGCGAATCGAAGTTGAATATTACGACGCTGTGATTGTGGGGAGTGCCATTCGTATCGGGCATTTGCTGCCCGAAGCCGTCGAGTTCTTAGAGAAGAACCGCGCTGTCCTGAAAAAAGTTCCGATGGCATATTTCGTCTCTTGCATCACCATGAGCGAGGACACGCCAGAAAACCGCGAAACCGTACTGCATTATTTTGATCCGGTGATGCAAGCCGTACCGGAAATCACACCCGTGTCGATTGGCTTGTTTGCAGGCACAGTTGACCCGACTAACCTCGACTTTTTCCCGCGTTTGATGGTCAAAGTGAACAAAATACCGATTGGCGACTTCCGCGATTGGGAAACGATTCGCAATTGGACATCGGCTATCGCGCCCTCGCTGATTGGCGAAGCCGAAATACTGTTCCCCTAAATCACATAGAGGGGCGATCAGGTTTGAATCGCCCCTTCGAGTTCGGCTGGCGTTGGCGCGTAATTACCCACACGCCGCACGACGATCCCGCTGGCGATGTTTGCCAGCATTGCGGCGTCCACCAGTGACGATCCCGCCGCTAATGCCAGCGTGAGTACCGCAATCGACGTATCGCCCGCGCCCACCGTATCATACACATCGGTGATTGCGGGCGTCGGGCATTGCGCTACCATGCCATCAGCCGTACACACCGTCGCGCCGTCCCCGCCGCGTGTGATCACCATGCCGCGCTTCAAATGCAGCGATTCACATAAGTCACGCGCCGCACGCTCAAAATCCGCATCCGTGCGTAAATCACGCCGCAAGGTCGCCCGCGCATCGTCGGCATTGCACTTGATCAGGTCGAAACCCGCGTATTTATCAAACTGCCCCTGTGCATCGGCGGTCATGAGCAGACCCTTTCGCATGTCACGCACAGCATTGAGCAGCGGCACGGTGATCACGCCGCCGTCGTAGTCGGAGAACAAGATCGCGTCTGTCGCGCCCACTTCCCCCGCAATGAACGCGCACAATGCCCGCTCAATCGCCGCGCTGATCGGTTCACGCGACACTTTATCCAACCGTGCTACCTGTTGAGGAAAACGTAATCCCATTTGCGCCATAACCCGCGTCTTGACCGTCGTCGGGCGGTCTGCATCGGGGATCAACCCGCGCACATCGATGCCCCGCGCCGCGAGGGTTTGGCGCAGCGACTCGGCTTCGCCATCCACGCCGACAACGCTGACCTGTACAGCGGCGCTGCCCAACATGGCGATATTCGCGGACGGGTTCGCCGCCCCACCGCCGATCAAGCGGCGCGACTCAAATTCCAACACGGGGATCGGCGCTTCACGGCTCATTCGCATGGCGCGTCCGGTCAGATATTCGTCAAGAATCACGTCCCCCACGACGACAATCCGCAACCCTGCCAGCGTGGGAATCAACGTTTTGAGATCAACCATGAGAACCTCGCCTTAACACCGCTAGGACAAAAAACACGGATCAGCCGCGCCTTAGCACCGCCAGCACAAAAAGCGGCAAGCGCATCATACGGCGAATACGCCAGGGCTGCAAAACCAACCGATACAGCCACTCTAAGCCCATTTTTTGGAACGAAAGCGGCGCACGAGGGATAATGCCCGCGACGAAATCCAGCGACCCGCCTATGCCCATTGCCATGCCGACGTTGAGTCGCGGCGCATTGCGGGCGATCCACTTGTCCTGTTCGGGCGCTCCGTAAGCGACCAGCAATATATTCGCGCCGCTGGCATTGACCATTTCAACAAGGCGATCCTCATCTTCGGGCTTGGGGCTGCCCGCATACGTCCCGACGATTTGCACACCGGGATACCGTTCGCGCAAAACCTCAGCAGCTTTTTCCGCGACTCCTTCTGCCGCGCCAAGCAAAAACAAGCGCCAACCGCGTTTCGCCGCTTCCTGCGCGATTCGCGGCACACCGTCCGAACCTGTCACCCGTTCGGGGATCGGTTTGCCAAGCCGCCGCGCTGCCCACAGCAAACCAACTCCATCCGGCACGGTGAGGTCAACGCGCTGTAGGATGTTGCGGAAATTCACATCTTTTTGAGCGATCATGATCATTTCCGGGTTGACCGTACACACATGATGCAAACGATCTTTCGCTTGAATCCATTGATCGATCAAATTCATCCACTGATCATAAGTGATGCGGCTGACGGGGATTCCTAGAGTAGTCACATGATTGGGGTAGCGTACCTTCTCCACCCGTTGGTCAACGGACGCGATATATCGCGTCCCTACAAGCGAATCGTTTTGCTTGCTCCCCTCCCTGAATTCGGGGAGGGATTGGGGGTGGGGTCGATTTTGTAAAATCTTCTCCACCGCCGCGATCACCTGCTCCGGCGTGACCATTCGCATACACGTTCGCGCCGCGCAGCCGTTCCGCAAGCCAATCTCATGCCCGACATAACTACACGGTGAACATTCCGGGCGGCTGTTCACGACGATACTGCGTGTCACCCACGGACTCCACGCAAAGGCATTGCTTGGACCAAACACCGCCACGATTGGAGTCCCCACCGCCGCCGCAAGGTGCATGACGCCGCTGTCTGCTCCGATGTACAGATCACAGGTTTTGAGGAAGCCCGCGAGTTCGGGGAGTGTCGTTTTGCCTGTGAGGTCAATCGGGGTGTGCTTCATGGCGGCAATCACAGCGGGCGAGTCGTCGGTTTTGCTGCCCACCAGCACAATTTGCGCGTTGTGACGTTCGATCAGCGCATCAGCAACAGCGGCGAATTTTTCCGCCTCCCATCGACGGGCAAGGCTATATCCCCCGCTGCCTGCATGGATTGCAATGAGATTGACCCCACCCCCTAGCCCCCTCTCCGAACGGAGAGGGGGAACAGAGGTATCGCCATTGTAGG
>JBBQRJ010000371.1:0-5173 GCA_038214955.1 Aggregatilineales bacterium
CCAAATTAAACCACTTTGTTTGAATCACAGGCATTAATTTTCGTCGGTAGGCTATTTCTACTGCAATTGCCACGAGAAGCACTGCGGCAAAGAGATAGCGGCGTGTTTCAGGAACCCCTATTTGGACTACTGAAACAATGGCATTGAACACAATGTAGATCACGACAGTTTGTAGGTTTGACCATTGGCGGAGGCGCTGCAAGGCATAGAGCAGCATGAACGCGGTTAAGAGAAGCATCCCGAAGATGTCAAAGAACTGTCCCGTGAAAGTCAGCGATGCATGGTAGAAAGCACTCCCTAACCCAATGACGATTGAACTTAGCCCTACCCCATAAGCATGAAAACGGGTATAGGGACTACGAGCAACTCCAAGTAATGCACCCGAAACAATCCATATACCCACTATGACAAAGGCAAACGACGACCACGTATTCACGGGTTGGCGAACAGAATTAAGCCCCTGCACGGCTTCACAAAAACAGCCCGACTCCAAACACGTTGCTGGCTGCCAAGTTTCCCAGACGGAAATACGCGAAAACACAATAGCGGTCAGCGCGATCATCACCGCAGAAATAGCGAGGGTGTAGACGGTTTGCCTAAAATTGATCATCATAGTATGGCGCATTCAAATTGGGGAAATTACGATGCCCCCGACAGGATTCGAACCTGCAACCTCAGACTTAGAAGGTCTTTGCTCTGTCCATTGAGCTACAGGGGCTTTTAAGTTAATTAACGTCAAATTTCCTCTGGCATTGTAAAAGTGTTCACCGTGTCTGTCAAGGCAGATGCGACTCTGGTATAGAACACTTGTTTTCATCAATTGAACTATTCGCCAACGTGATATATAATAGATGAAAGAACGCATCAATTTTCACCATAAATAATGGAGTTGGAATGGCGGACAAAGCTACTGCCCCTGTATATGATGAGGGGAGCATTGAGGCGCTTGCACCACTAGAGCATATTCGTCTGCGCCCCGGTATGTACGTAGGGGGAACAGATGTACGAGCAATGCATCACCTCATTTATGAAGTGGTGGATAACTCAATTGATGAGGCACTTGCGGGACGGTGCGATAATATCGTCATCACCCTGCATGATGATAACGTCGTTTCCGTTTCAGACAACGGTGTAGGCATTCCTGTCGGGCGGCACAAGAAATTTCCTGAGAAGTCAACGCTTGAAGTGGTTATGACAATCACCAACGCTGGCGGCAAGTTCGGAAACGGTGCCTACAAGGTCAGTGGTGGCTTGCACGGCGTGGGTGTGAAAGCGGTCAATGCGCTGTCGGAACAACTGCAAGTACAGGTGTATCGTGAAGGCTACCTGTGGCAGCAAACATATCGTGAAGGCGCGCCCGTCTCTGATATTGAACAAGTGCGCCCTATGTACGACGGCGAAAGCACTGGAACGACGATCAGCTTTAAGCCCGACTTCAAGATTCTGGAGCATAACGACTTCAGTTTCTCGACACTGGCTCAACGTTTCCGCGAAATGGCGTTTGTCACGCGCAAAGTGACGATGACGCTGCGCGATGAACGGATTAAACCTATCCCGAAAGAAACCACCTTCTATTTTGAAGGCGGTATAGCCGCATTTGTTCGTTACGTCAATCGCAGCCGTGAGGGATTACATCCGGTTATTTACATGGATCGTGAAATCCAGATCACACCAGCGGAAAAAGAGCCGTATAACATCGGTGTCGAGGTCGGATTCCAGTATACAGATACGGCGACGATCACCGAACTGGCGTTTGCTAATACGATCAATACACCGGATGGCGGTATGCATCTGACCGGGCTGCGATCTGCGATCACGGGTGTGATCAATCGCTATGCGCGTAAAGCGGGTATGCTCAAAGAGAAGGACAGCAATTTCTCTGGCACGGACACGATGGAAGGTATTACAGCGATTGTCAGTATCAAGCATCCTAATCCTTCGTTTGAAAGCCAAACAAAGGTCAAGCTGATCAACCCTGAGGTGCAAGGCGCGGTATCGCAGGTGGTAACCGAGGCGTTCAATGAGTTCCTCGAATTGAACCCGCGTGAAGCCCGCAAAATCATTGAAAAGTGTATGACGAGTATGCGTGCGCGTGAAGCGGCACGTAAAGCGCGTGATCTCGTGCGGAGCGGACCCAGTCTGCTGGAAAGCACGACACTGCCGGGTAAACTGGCGGACTGCTCACAGCACGGGGCGAATGCAGAGATTTACATCGTGGAAGGTGACAGCGCCGGCGGAAGTGCAAAACAAGGGCGTGACCGCCATTTCCAAGCGATTTTGCCGCTGCGTGGGAAAATTCTCAACACGGAACGCGCACGACTAGACAAAATGCTAGACAACAACGAAATCAAATCGTTGATTAGCGCACTCGGCACGGGCATCAGCGAAGACTTCACGACGAACACCCTACGCTATGGCAGGGTAATCATCATGACGGATGCTGATGTTGATGGAAGTCATATCAGAACATTATTATTAACGTTCTTCTTCCGGCACATGCAAGCCTTGATCGGTGAGGGACACTTGTACATTGCACAGCCGCCGATCTTCCGCTTGCAAGCCGGGAAAGACATCGAGTACCTGTACAACGAAGCGGGCGTCGGTGAAAATGAGATTCTCTCGCGTGCGATGCATCGGTACAAAGACCCCGACAAGGTGAAGGTCAGCCGCTACAAAGGTCTGGGTGAAATGAACCCGGATCAATTGTGGGAGACAACGATGGATCCCGCACGGCGTACCTTGCTGCAAGTGACGATTGAAGATGCGGTAGAAGCAGATCGCGTATTCGATATGCTGATGGGAACGAGCGTTCCTGAACGCCGCCGTTTCATTCAGACGCACGCTCGAACGGTGCGAAACCTCGATATTTAATCCTTTTCGTAGGGACGACACCCACCCCACCCCCAACCCCTCCCCGAATTCAGGGAGGGGAGTCAGCAAAAGCGTCGTTTAAGCCAGCGGCACATCGCTTAACTTGGTGCATATGGGACGAGGCGTGCCTCGTCCCTACGAAAACCCTCATCCTATTTAATATGAATAGCCGAACCGTCAAGACAAAGGCTATAATCGTGATACTTGCTCAACCTTAAGGTAAGGAGTCTGTAGAGAATGGTCTTGCAAACCCTCCGGCAAATGCACACCTTCGACGGCGTTTCGGACGAAGACCTGATGCAGCTCCTCCCTGCCGCCCAACAAATCGCTTTGCAGGAAGATGATATTTTGTTTGAGGAAGGCGATCCCGCGTCGGGGTTGTACGTGCTGTTGGAAGGCGAGTTGGAGATCAGCAAGCAAATTGGTGGGCGTTCGGTGGTGCTAGAAGTCTACCAACCCGGCGTATTCGTCGGTGAGATTTCTATCCTCACAGGACTCGCACATACGGCGACAGGTCGCGCATTGACGCCAAGCCGATTCCTGAGATTTGAACCTGCTCAATTTGCGGGACTGAACACCTCGCCAGTTGCCCGACTGCTATTGATCACGATGGCGCAGCGCGTCCGTGATACCGAGTCTATCCTTCAACAGAACGAAAAGCTGTCGGCGTTGGGACGATTGTCGGCGGGGCTTGCCCACGAACTGAATAACCCTGCCGCCGCCAGTTTGCGGGCAGCCAAACAACTGCCCGATACCCTCTCCACGTTGCAATCGCTCCTACTCAATATTACGCCGTTGAACCTGACGCCTGAACAAGTTTCGTTCATCACCGATCTCATGAATACGCTGACAGACCGTGCAAATAACGCGCAACCCCTCACGCCAATGGCACAAAGCGACCTCGAAGAAACGCTGAGTCAATGGATTGACGAGCGAAATGTGATTGATAATGCGTGGGAAATTGCGCCGGGACTGGCTCAAGGACGCGCTCAGGTGGAAGACCTCGATGCATTGGAAGCGGCTGTCGGCATTGATGCGCTCGATGAGGCGTTGATCTGGATTGACGGGATGTTGACCATGCACAGCATTCTATCGACGCTTGAGCAAAGCACACTGCGAATTTCGGGGATGATTGAGGCAGTTATGGCGTATTCCGTGCTGGATCAAAGCCCACTGCAAGAGGTCAACCTGCATGATGGACTGGAAAATACACTCGTGATCTTCGGGCATATGATGCAAAACATGACCGTGATCCGCGAGTATGATCCTGATTTACCGCCTATCCCGGTTTACGCGGGCGAACTGGATCAAGTATGGTCGAACCTGATTGATAACGCGATTGACGCGACAAATGGTCATGGGCGGCTGTGGATACGTACCCTGCAGGAAAGCGACTGTGTGATCATAGAAATTGCCGATGATGGAACGGGAATTGCGACGGACGTTATGCCACGCATCTTTGAACCGTTTTTCACGACGAAAAATGTGGGAGAAGGCGCGGGACTCGGCTTAGATATTGCGTACCGGATTGTTGTGAACCGTCACGACGGTGATATTCGCGTGTCCTCGAAACCGGACGGAGGGGATACGCGCTTTCGCGTGTATTTGCCGAGACAGCGCGTGCAAGTGCAAGTTTAAAACAATATGGACACGCCGCAAGATAAGTTTACCCCACCCCCGACCCCTCCCCGAATTCAGGGAGGGGAGTCAGCAAAAGCGTCGTTTACAGCGGAGGATGAGCCGGAAATAGACACTGACGGAGCGCATTTGAGTCTCCAGCAAATCGCTTAACTGGGTGCATATGGGACGTGCAACTGCGTGTCCGTAGTTCTTCTCTTATTTCACAAGAATTAGCAAAATTGAACCTTTCCGACCTCAAAAAGTGGTTCATTAAAGTTCCTAAACAACGTTCTTGGGGAAACGATACTTGATTAACTTACCGTGGATGGGACGCTTCGTGCTGTTACGTCTGGTTGCACAATGGCGTTCGCTCGTGACCGTGATCGTGGGCGTTTTGCTCGCCGGAATCATTGGGGCGAACGCGCCGCTGTATACCGCAACCGTCGCGCAAATTGGCATGGTGGAGCGACTGGAAGACCAACCACAAGAACGGGTCAATGTTTTCAGTCGTTTCACCGTGACAGGTTCTCAACTTCCTGACATTGCGTCCCACTGGTCAACATTTGATAGAGACGTTCGCGCCATGACAGACGACAGCTTTGCAGCATGGCAAGGCTGGGTAAGCGAAGTCGTCACGTGGGGCGAAACGTCGTCCATGATCCCCATGCGCGACGGGATTGAC
>JBBQRJ010000372.1:0-5170 GCA_038214955.1 Aggregatilineales bacterium
ATGCGGTGAACCAGCGCCGCCTGCTCAACTGTGGCGTCTGTAATCGTGATCATGCTAATCAAAATCCGTTGGTAAGTCGGGCTGGCGCAAATGGGCGAAAAATCGCTTGATCTGGTCAGCCGTCACCCGACCCACTGACAATTCGGGTAAATCATCTTCTGCGAAAAACGCTACGCCAGCCGTCTCAATATTTCTGGGATCAGGATCGCGTACCTCGCTGATGAGTTCGCAGCGAAAGAAGGCTTTGTAGGCGTGAAACGGGTATGGGGGATGCTCATGCTTGTTGCGATCATACAACGCCAGCAGTTTAACCGCCCGCGCATGATAACCCGATTCCTCGTAGATTTCGCGCACCACCGAGTCACCCGCGCTTTCGCCAATATCTGCCCAACCGCCGGGGAGCGTCCAGCGGTAGTGATCCATTTTTTCCTGCACCAGCAGAATTTTATCGTCCTTAAATATCGCGCCGCGCACATCAATTTTTGGGGTGGTGTGACCTTTGTCTTGCATCAACAGGTCTTTGACGACGCTGATTTCTGTGCCGCCGCCCGCCGCGATCATCTCGGCGGCGATCTCTAGCACATCCTCATAGCGCAAACGGTCAAACGGATGCGCGTCATAATGCAGACCCGTTTGGGCGATAGACTGCAATCGCTGCGCCCAATCTAACCATCGGGGAATCGACATTGTTACTCCTGATTCGTCCCGCGAACATACCGCGACAAAAGTTGTTTTACAAACTCTGAAAGACTTTGATTATCTGAATTTGCCAACTGGCGTAAAGCCTCATAAATGGGAGTTTCATCTTGCTGCCAGATCACTTCAAGCCGTTTGATCGTGGTTATCGCAACATGATCATACTGGATAGGGCTGCACCAGTAACACGTCAAACAAATGTTAATGTCATGATGTTCAAGCCAATTCGGGCAATTGATAAGTCATAGAAGAGACAAGGAACAAATTCAACTTTTTTGAAAGTATGGGCGAAAGGTAAATTGACTCGATAGTATGATCGTGGCGACCCAATAGAGTCGCCTGTGAAGATCGCCCCGCCGCAATTTCGATCCGCGTGAGTTCTAACGTTTTTGGCAGAGGTTGACCAAAGATTTTTGTGCCTGTTTGCCCATCATAACTGAGCAAATAAGGGATATTTCGTTGGTTAAGTAAATCAAGTTCACAGGTCAATTCGTCAAACTCGACGGTCTCCAGATAACGCCGATCTCGCCTCGACACGCCTTGATACGGGGGGTCAAGATACACAATATCGTTTGGCGTCGCCTGTGCAAGAACTTGTTTGTAATCACAGGCAGAAAATTGCCCGCATCCTTTGAACAATGCCGCTACCCGCTCAATATCTCGACGCATCGCGTTAGGCTGTTTCCCTTTGCGACGGTTATCAGGGCTTTGATTAAATTCACCATTTGTGTTGTAGCGTACAGAGGCTTTTACGCATCGAGCCAGTAGGTAAAGCAAATAATAGGGACGCTGTGTTTTGTTGAAGCGTTCACGCACCAGATCGTAAAAACGTCGTTCTTCCCCTAGTTGGTGTGTCCACAAAAATTCATAACGCTCGGAAAGACGATTAGGATTATCAACGATAGAGCGCCAAAGGTCGATCAAAGGAACATTGAGATCGTTCAACCAAAACTGCTTCATACGCCCTTGCTGCGCCGCTAGAATCGACAACGCCGCCGACCCCGCAAACGGTTCGATCAGTCGCTCCATATGGTGCGGAATATAGTTGAGCAACAGGGGCGCAAGCGCACGTTTGCTCCCCTGATACGGGATAGGATGAGGTACAGACATGGCGTATTTCAATCCTTGAACCGCTTGTACTATAGCACTCCCTTGACCTTTTACGCGAGTCCCGCCTATACTTCTCACTGTACAGATGCACGCGCCATCTGAGGATTGAGGTTTGCCATGAGCAGCATCGTCAGCCTGTAAGCAGAGAAGAACTTTTACCGGAAAAGCGTCACGGGTCACCCGTTGAGGCTTGTTTCGCGTTTCCTGCTTACCGATGATGTTTGCACATGGAGCAATACCCAATGAATCGCTTTTTCGCCGGGTTGTGGCGTCACCCGGACTTCATGAAATTGTGGGTCGGTCAATCGATCTCCGAATTTGGTACGCGCATTTCGCGCACCAGTATTCCCCTCATCGCCGTGATCATTCTCGGCGCGACTCCCGCCCAGATGGGCTTGTTAACCGCTTTTAGCGCAGTCCCCGTGCTGGTATTCGGCTTATTTGCGGGCGTATGGGTAGACCGTTTGCCGCGCCGCCCCATCTTGATCGCAATGGACATCGGGCGCTTATTCCTTCTGCTGATGATCCCACTTGCCGCCGTGACGGGCATACTCACCCTTGAACTGCTGTACCTCGTCGCCGCGCTGATGGGCATCATGAGCATGATTTTCTACACCGCTTATCATTCGTTTTTACCCTCATTGATCCACCGCGATCAGCTTGTCGATGGCAACAGCAAACTATCCACTAGCGAGTCACTTGCCGAAATCGGCGGACCTTCAATTGCGGGACTGCTCATCCAGTGGATTAGCGCCCCCTTCGCGGTGATCTTTGATGCAATCTCCTACCTGTTTTCGAGCATCAGCTTTAGCCTGATCCGCACGCCCGAACCGCCGCGCCAGCCGCGAGAGGCGGGCAGTTCCGCGCTGATCGAAATCCGAGAAGGTTTAGCGGTGATCTCAAACGATCCCATTTTGCGCGTGCTGATCATTGGCGTGGGCGTACGAACGTTCTTCGGCAATTTCTACGGAACACTGTATGAGTTGTACGCTATTCGTGACCTCGGCTTAACGCCCGCTGTACTCGGTATTGTGGTCAGCGCGGGCGGCATTGGCGCGTTGATCGGTGCGCTCTCCGCCGAACGCATTCAAAAGCGATTCGGTTTAGGGCGAACCCTCACCATGACCTTGTTGATCAGCGGCGTGAATAATCTGCTGATCCCGCTGGCGGCGTGGTTCGGTTCACTTGCGCCTTTTGTGCTGATCGCCTCCCAAATTGTCGGGGACGCCGCCATGCTGGTATTTTTCATCAACGAAACATCCTTGCGCCAGATCATCGTACCGGATCGCCTGTTGGGTCGCACGAATGCAACGTTTAGCTTTCTCGCACAGGGAATTGCACCCGTCGGCGCGTTAGTCGCGGGCGCGTTGGCGACTCCACTGGGGGCGCAGCCGATTTTGTGGGTCGCCTCGCTTGGCATTTTAGGAGTCGCGCTATGGATGTCACGTTCAGCGGTACGCCACCTAGAAAGTTACGGGGAAGTCATGCATCAGGGGTGATCTAAATTCTATGGATATAGGGGAGGCGCAAGCCTCCCCTATAAGATAATTAGCTCACGCTTTTTTCTTATCACAGTGAGAACAAATCTTTTCCATATAAGAAATCGCATCCGGCGTTTTGCAGCCAGTCTCCCCGTGATCAACAACTACTTTGCCGATCCGCTGCGCTGCTGCTTCTGCTTTCTCGCGCAGCGCCTCGTTGCGAACGCCTAGCCCGATCAGCACATTGTTCATCCCATAACTTTCAAGTTCCTGCATAGCTTCATTCAAACTCATGATCGTCTTACCTCGCTATCTCTCGCCATCCCTCAGGGATGCGCTCCGAATACGTGATCTGTTTGGCGTGCAAAAAGGTCGCCAGTTCTTCAATCGCGCCTTTGACCGCTTGCGCCGTCTGTGAGTCCATTGGCGCGTCTGCCTCAGCATACAGCGCGTTGATCCGCAGCGTTTGCGTTTTCTTCTCGAACGTCGGGTCAATCCGCCCGATCAAGCGATCCCCATGCAGAATGGGCAGCACGTAATAACCGTACTGGCGCTTATCCGCCGGGACGTAAATTTCGATGCGAAAATAGAAATTGAACAAAAATTCCGTGCGGGCGCGATCACAGATCAAGTTGTCGAAGGGGGACAGCAGCACCGTCCGCCCGTTGAACTCACCGCTTTCGGAGCGTTCGAGCAGCGGCAAATCATCGGCGTGGATGTACCAGGGGCGCTTATCCCCCGCCACATTCACGCGCTCGATCTTGCCGTCACGCTGTAAATCGTCTAGCACGGCGGGAAGATCGGCGTAGCGCCCGCGTATGAAATGAACGCGAATGTGCTGAATCGCCGCCACACCCAGCGCACGGATCGCCCGCTGTGCCGCCAAATACGTGATCTCGCGTTCGCTCAGTTCCTCGCGGGGAGTCGATGGCGGCAAAAAGCGTTCGGTCAAATCCCACACTTTTTGACCGCCCTTACGCCCCGCCACCATAATCACGCCAGACGACCACAGGTGATCCAACATGCGGCTGACATTGCGCCCGCTCGTCCACCCGCTGGATACCCACCCTTCAGGATGTGTTCCTTCTTGCTCCAGTTCGCGGGAGAGGCGTGCGCCCTTCTCTCGAATTTCGCTCAGGATGAAGTCGTGGAGGGGTTGGTTGCTCGCTATCCAATCGCGCACACTTTTCGACCATCCATCCTCGCCTTGACCATAGTCGATCATGCGCTTGTGGTAAATCGGGTAATCTTCGGTCAGCACAATCGACGCGACATGCGCCCAATACTCGAATAGGGCGCGATCTTCCCATCTCAGTTGATCGAGATATTTGAGGTCGTATGCCCCCACGCGGCTAAAGACCACCAGCGTATGTGAACGGGCAACCGCGCTGATCGGGTCAAGCTGCAAGCAGCCTAAATCACGGGCGACCTGCAAAATCCCCTGTGCGTTGGCGGGCTGACGTTCTGCCGCGAGGTGCTGGCGATAGATCGCCACACGGCGAACGACTTCCGGCGAGATCGTGCGAATGGACATATCGGTTTATCCCCTAAAACAGGCATGGATAAGTCCGAATAGTATAGCAAAAATCAGCACAAATGTACAATTATTATTCGCTCAACCTCACCCCCCGACCCCCTCTCCAAAAAACGAGAGGGGAGACAAGTCTTCGCGGACGTGCCGTTGCACGTCCCTACAGAACCGCGTTATAGTGTGCGTATAATTCACCTTACGCAGGGTGTCAGTTTGACCCCCACCCCGCTCGCTGCGCTCGCCTCCCTCCCCCGAATTCAGGGGAGGGCGCAAACAGGAGTGTGCTTGCTCCCCTCCTCGAATTCGGGGAGGGGTCGGGGGTGGGGTCAGAAATAACGATCTGCGTAAGGTG
>JBBQRJ010000373.1:0-5159 GCA_038214955.1 Aggregatilineales bacterium
GCCCATGATCTCTGACAGTTCTTCGACCACCTGCGACAGTTGATCCGTCGTCATTTCGGGGTAAATCGGCAAGCTGATCAGCGTCTTGGCGGCGTGTTCCGCGTGGGGGAAATCGCCCGCTTTGCCGCCATAGTCACGCATGGCGGGTTGCAAATGGAGCGGGATCGGGTAATGCACGCCCGCGCCGATCCCGCGTTGATTCAGTTCTGCGAGAATCGCATCCCGATCCCCGTTCACGCGAATACAGTACAGGTGACATACAGGCGTTGAGCCTTCCATCACCGTAGGCGTTTGCACACCGGGGATGTTCGCCAGCGATGCATCATAATACGCCGCATGACGCCGCCGCGCCGCGTTCCAATCATCGAGGTGAGGCAATTTCGCACCGAGGATCGCCGCTTGCAGCGAGTCGAGTCGTTCGCCATAGCCGAGTTCGTCATGCTCGTACTTGCTCATGCGCCCGTGATCTTTCAGCTTGGCGATTTTGTCTGCCAGCACATCATCATTCGTGCAAACCGCGCCGCCATCGCCATACGCGCCGAGATTTTTGCCGGGGAAGAAGCTAAAACAGGCGGCGTGTCCCCATGCACCGGATCGCTTGCCGTTCAGTTCTGCGCCGTGCGCCTGTGCCGCATCTTCGATCACGAACAGGTTGTGCCTGTGAGCGATCTCCATGATCGCATCCATTGGCGCAAGCTGACCATACAAATGCACGGGCATAATTACTTTCGTGCGCGGGGTGATCGCCGCCTCAATCTTCGCCGGATCAATGTTGTAGGTTAGCGGATCAATATCCACCAGCACCGTTTTAGCGCCCAACTGCTCAACAGGTTCAACCGTAGCAATGAACGTGTGCGGCGAGGTGATCACCTCGTCACCCGCGCCGACTCCCAGTACCTTCAGCGTGATGTAGATTGCTGTCGTGCCGCTGGCGATGCCGACAGCGCGTTTCGTTCCCTGAAAACGGGCGAACGCTTCTTCAAAGTCGCTGACTTCTTTGCCGCCGATAAAGCTGGTGTTGGCGATCACCCGTGCAATTGCCGTGTCAACTTCATCCTTGATCGCCGCGTACTGCGCCTTGAGGTCTACGAGCGGGATTTTTGCCATTGGATTCCTACTTGTAAAAGTTAATGTTATCGATGTGATTGATTTGCCTTGCAGGGCTGCCGACCATCACCGCGCCGGCGGGAACGTTTTTCGTCACCACCGACCCCGCGCCGATCAGCGCCCGACTGCCCACACGCACACCGGGCAGCAGAGTCGAATTTGCGCCGATGATCGCGCCCGCTTCGATGATCGCGCCCTCCAGCCGATCTTTCGCACCCTGGCTGATGGGATAGCGGGCGTTCGTCACCATGACGCCGGGACCCAACCAGCAGCCATCCTCTAATAGGGTGTATTCCGGCACAAAAACGCGGCTGTGCAAGCGCACTTTGTTCCCTATGGTGACATGATGCTCAATAATGCTGTGGGTGCCAATGCTGACCTGATCCCCGATGGTGTTTTCCTCGCGGATCACCACATGATGCCCCGTTTGCAAGCCCACGCCGATCACATTGCCCGCGTAGATCACGCTGTGCGAACGAATCACGCAGCCCGCGCCCACCGTTAGCGCCAGATCGCCGGGTGCAGCCCCACGCGGCGGCTTGCCGAGGATCACAAAATCATCGATCTGAGCATCATCAGGTAAATGCACATTCGGGTAGATGCGAATCAGCGGAGATTGACTCATGGTTGATCAACCGGACGCCCTGCCGCTTTCCACGCATCGATCCCGCCTTCGATGTGGGCAAAGTGGGTGAAATTGTGCCGCTCTAGCAAACTGGCGGCAATTTGCGAACGTGTACCGCTGGTACAGTAGATCACAATGGGCTGATCCGTCGGCAGATCGTCAAAGTGCAGCGGCAGATCATGATAGGGGATGTTCACTGCCCCGCTGATTCGCTCTTGCTGGTATTCGCTTGCCTCGCGCACATCCAGAAGCAGCGCCCCTTTGCGGAGTCGTTCGGCGGCAGCGTCCACGCTGATCGCGGGCAGCGGCTTGCTGTGCATGTCAATTTCATCAGGCAGGAAGTAGCCCGCGATATTATCTACGCCAATGGCACGCAGTTTGCCCACCAGATCATCGACCTGTTCAGATGCGGCGATTAAGTGAACAGGATGCGCGTAATCGACAAACCATCCTGCGTAGGTGCTGAATGAATCAGTCGGCTGAATGTGCAGCGCACACGCCACATGCAAATTCCGCCGCCGCGCATCAATCACCAGCGCGTTAGAGCGCAAAACATCGTTGAGCAAAAAGCGTTCCATCCGTTCTGGTTGATGCAGCGTACTTATCAGCGGCGCTCCCGCCTTGTTGATGCGTTTCATCTGCGCGAAGTAGCGCGGCGCGGGCGGTTGATCGCTCAACAACCACTCGACAAAACTATTCTCATCATCGATCTGTAAGGCGGGGTTGACCAGCTTTTCGTATCCAAGCGTGCTGGATGGCACAGCGCCGAGCGCCTTGCCGCACGCGCTCCCCGCGCCGTGACCGGGCAGAATTTGCAGGTAATCGGGCAGCGTTTTGAGCATTTGCGCGTTCTGGAACTGCCCGCGTGCGCCGATCTCGCTCTCTGTCGTTTCTAGCAAATCGGGGCGTCCCATATCGCCTACAAACAGGCAGTCCCCCGTGATCAATGCCAGCGGGACAGCCGCGTTCACGGTATCGGTGATGGCAAAGATCAGGTGTTCGGGCGTATGACCGGGCGTATGAATCACTTCGATGCGAACGTTGCCAACCATCCACACGTCACCGTCATGCAGCAAAGTCGTATTCGCGTCGGCAATTGCGTACTGCCAGTGTTCGCCGCCCATGCCACTGAGGAACATTCGCGCTCCGGTTTGCGCCGCCACTTCACGCACGCCGCTGACAAAATCGGCGTGGATGTGCGTCTCGGTCACTTGGACTATCCGCATGTTTTCGGCTTCTGCGGCTTGTAAGTACGGTGTGATGTCGCGGGCAGGGTCAATGATCAAGGCTTCGCCCGTCTCTTGACAGCCGATCATGTACGACGCTTGCGCCAGCGCCCGATCATAGAAGGTTTTGAGCAGCATGGGTGAACGCTCCCTGTTGATCCCCGCGTGTCCCAACTATAGCGCCTAAATCCCGCGATTGTCTATCATGCCATTGCGTTTATTTGGACGCCACGATGCACAGCACACATCCAGCAGCGATAAATCAGCATCGGGTTGGCGCATGTAAAAATCATAGATTCGCGGTGCAACCGAGTAGGCAAAGTCCGCCCACAACAGATTGTACACGCGGGCGAAGTCCGATCCGCAGGGTTGGTTCATGTGCGAATTCCTACAAAACCTATGAGTTCATTAATTTTTCAACCGCGCAATAAGTTCGGTATGGGAACTGTAAGGTAGCCAATGAAGCCGGCGCAACTCTGCAGGAAACTTTGTTTCCTCTATAATAATAGGAATTATTATCTTATTTTAATTAATAAAATATCGATACTCCATTTTTACATATTTCGACTCCAATGACCGTGGTGAAACACAGATCACCATGACATTGCAGTCTTCTAAAGCCGAATTTATTGTATTAAGCCAGTCGTCTCCGCCTTCTATTAGGTTTTGATCTATCCCAGTATCTATCCCTTGTCGGGTTAGTTTTTCAACGATTTGTTTTACAAAAGCATCCCAATCTGTGCGGCTATAAGAAATAAACACTTTATGTAGCAACGGCAGTCGCCACTTCGCTTCGCGGATCGACTCCGGTCATGATCGCGCCGATCCAGAGTGACATCGGCTGAAGGTTGGGCATTCAACACAACCGTAAATTGTGCTGTGCCGCCCGCTTCCGTCGTGACGAGTCCCGCCGTCGGATTGATCGTGATCCCCGCTGTATCATTGTCGTTGTTCATCACCTCGACATCATCGGGGTCAAACCCTTCGTAACTTGTATCCCCACTGGACGCCAATCCTGTAATGATCGTGTAGGCAATGTTGCCATCAACAATCGCATCATCGACGCCTGTCACTGTGACCGTTTGCGGTTCATCCCAATTGGCACTGGTGAAGGTCAGCATTATCGGGTTGATGATTCCTTCGGTCGTGTCATTGGTGTTGAAGGCGTTCGCGTTGGTGATCGCTTGGCGCAGTGAGCCGTCGCCGCTTCCGTTGATTGTGAGCGCGTTCCCACCATCCGGTCGAATATGCAGCGTACCACTCAAGAGATAGGTGCAGGAACCGAGGTTGATGGTGTCTACCGCGCCGTTGCTTTCGGCGGTGGTAATGGCGCTGGTGAGCGCCGCGCCGTTCACCAGCGGATCGGGATCGCAGCTTGTCAAGTTGAAGGTTGCCGCCGCGACGGGCTGCGTCGGGATCAACGCAACCATGAGGACAAATGCGATAATCCAGAGAAGGGGATTGACCTTCAAAAGCGCGTGGTGGGGCAGTAGGGCGCATAGCTCAATCTTTTTAGCATGAATGAAATTCAGTGAAGTACAGTGTTTATCTCAAAGTTCATTGAGCAAGTTTGGACTCAATAAATCTATTTTTGGGTAAATGCGACAATACAAGCCAGTAGATTATATATCTGACTATTCATGAATTACCTTTATTTATACTCAAAATAACCGTTTATAACGAGAATTTAACGATGAATTTATGTTTTTCACGAGGAATTCGTATTAGAGGACGTTCCTATACTGTGATCGTTTCCATATACGCTCTCCCTAGACCGCGCCGTAGGGATACTTCGTCGCCTGTTCGATCAGATTACGTTCTTCGGGGGTTAAGCCGAACGCCGTATACACAACCTCGTTGAGTCCCGTTTCCAGTGTGACGATCTTTCCGGTCAACTGATCGTGCTTTGACCGCGCATCCGTTAAGTAGGCTTCCCATTCGCCGCGTTCTTTGAGCGGAATATCGCGCTTAAATGCCTTCTTGACCTGATCGCGGAACGTCGCAAAATCCAGCGTCCACCATTCGTCCAGCGCATTATTGAGCTTCCCATTTTCACCTAAATCGGCGCTGATGCGATGAGCGGTTTCCGTGTGGAAGCGATAGCGCGACTGTGCCAACCCTGTGATCTGTTCGGCATAGTCGGCAAGCCGTGACTCCTGATCGGCGGTCAGTTCGGGGATCGGCAAACGTTCGACAAACTG
>JBBQRJ010000374.1:0-5118 GCA_038214955.1 Aggregatilineales bacterium
CTCCCCTACGAGCGTTCTTGACCCTTGATGAACTCCCAGAAATTTTGATGCGATTACCCTGCTGTTTCACTTTCAACTTTTGACTTTCAACTTTTAACTGTCTTTGTTACGGTACTCTAAACGTTGACTGTATGCGCCCTTCACGATCAGTGAGCGTCAAGGTTGCGCCAGACACCCAGACCGCCGTATCCCGATCCCAATATTTCGCGCTTGGCGTATCATCGCCCGTGCGTGTGTATACGACTAAGCGCCCGTTGGTGAAAAAGCGTTGATCCAAGAAGGTATACACGTTATCGCCGCCCGCGCTCAACGTCCAACCCGATAGATCAACCACTGCGCCGTTATTCTGAATTTCAACGCCTTCGGTGGTGATATCTCCCGCGCCGATCACGCGCAAAATAGACACCTGCGCGTTGACCGCAGTTGGCGGAAGCGTAGAGGTTGCCGTATTGGTGGGGGATGGCGTGATGCTTGGCGGCACAGTCTCGGAAGGTGGCACGGTTGCCGAAGGCGGCGTGCCTTCTGTCGGTGCGGGTGTTGCGGTAGGCTGATTCGTCGCAGCTTCGGTGGCGGCGAGGGCTTGTACAGAGAGTTCGCAGCCCGCCAGCGGCACAATGATCACCTGACCGATTTGCAAGAATGCCGCCGATTCCTCATCCAACCCATTGACCGCCATAAGTTCAAACATATCTGCGCCGTACAACTCTGCGATAGAAGACGGGAATTCGCCGTCTTGAATTTCGTGCAGAATGCAGTTGTCGGGCAGCGGCGTACCGGATGTGGCTTGCAGTAAATCACTCGATTCGAGCAGCGAAGGATTAAGCGTCGGCGCGTTGGGATCAAGAGTGCCGTCGATCAAGCCTGTGGGCAACGCGGCGACTCGCGGCGTGCCGGGCAGCGGCGTCGTCGTGATGAATACCGGAACGGTGATGACAATCGGATCGCTGTTCGTGACTAAGACCGGCACGGTGATGACGATCTGTCCTTCTTCTGACGGGCGCTGCGAATTGGTAATCGAGATCACCACCAGCACCACAGCAAGCGAAATAATCACGTTGAGGATAATGAAAGCGATTTGTCGCAATCGCATAGTAGACCTCTATTGGGTAGTGTGCTTCATCACCTTACTATGTGAAGTTTAGCACAATCGCGGATTTTAAACAATTACTTCCAGCCATACAAGGTGTAACGAATTCCATCCGTCCACACAGGCGTCATGGTGTCGTCAACCATTTGCAGGAACAGCGGATCAAGTTCAGGGTGATTAGAAATGGTCGTATACAGCTCGTAACCTGCACGAAAGAACAGTAGATAATCATCGCCTGAATCGCGGAACTGCGCGAATACGTCCTGTGGAGTTGCACCGTACACCTGTGGACGCACCCATTGATCAAGCAAGATGTCAGGGACGCATGTTATCGTCGGCGGACAGTAATAACTGCGCGGTTCCCACAGAAACCGCACCTGTGATTCCGCTGGCAGCGTGTTCAAATTTTGCAGCGCCCCATAGTATGCGCCTGTGTTGGCATACATAAAGTCGTTGAGGCTGATGTCTCCGACGAAATACGGGGCAATTTCTTCTTTTGTGAACGTTTCTGCCACATCAATGAAACCAAACGCGATGGTCGCAACGAAAGCAATGCGAACTATCCAGTTGATGTCGAGCGGCTTCTTCGGGAAATTTGCCAACCCCGCAAAACCAAGCGCCCCGGTCACAGCGAAAACAGGCAAACTCATCATCATGAGCCGCGTTTGCATCCCTGTGACCGACCATGCCGCTGTGAGCATCCAGAAGAAGATCAGCGGGATTAGGAAAATCAAGCCGTCTTTGGCAAGCCGCCGCGCCCGCTCATCAAGGAAGCGCCATACCAGCGGCAGCAGCAGAAACGAAGTCAGCAGCCACACGCCCGCTGTGAATCCATAGCCGCCGCTGTAGTCTAAACCAAACACCGTCGCTGACACCGGAATGATCGGGATTTGCCAACCATCCCCCGACACCAGTAAACTGCGATTTGCATAACTAAACGCCAGTGTGCGCCCTGCGTCCCAATTCAAACCGTTGAAGAAGAACGGATAAACTGGATTACCATAGAGTGCCGCGCCTTTGACCATCCATAAGCCGAAGGCAAGCACAGCGGCAATCCCCAAAATCGCACTGTTGCGAATGATTTGTCGCGGCTGGTGAACGAGCAAATACACGCTCATCGCCACACCCATCGCCGCCGCTGTGTACTTGACGCCCATTGCCAAGCCCAGGATCACCCCCATGAGCATAATCCAACCGCGTCCGCCCGTCTCGCGCCAGCGCACAGACGCGATCAACGCGAGCGTGCCGAATAACAGGTTGCCTAAATCAACATAAGACCACCCAAACAACGCCCACAGGTTATAGGCGCTCAACAGTAAGAGGATCGCCAGCCACGCGGTGGCATGTCCGGCGAATCGGCGCGTCAGTCCGGCGATGCCGATCAACGCGAGGACGCCGATCCCCCAATGAATCGGCGCGGCGGTGGTATCGCGTCCGAACAAACCGATCCCCACGCTGTAAAGCATTTCGACGTTCTGCGATAAGCCGAGATAAAAATTGTCGGGCTGTGCCAGAATTTGACCGGCACGCAAATATTGCTGTGGTGCAAGTAGGTGATAGGTGGTGCTGTCCCAGTGAGTCGAGGGCGCAAGCGCAATGAACAGCGCCAGCACCAGCAGGATCGCCGTGAAGATCACGGTCAGCGTGACTCCGGCGCTCTGCAAGCGGATCGAACACAGCAGTTCGCGCCCATCCCGCAGCCAGCCGATGACTTGACGATGAAGCAGGATCAGCACGGCGATCAAGACGATAGCGAACACGATCCCGCGAAATAAGCCGACGAGTCCGAGTGCCAGCGTGATCAGCGAGATTGCGCCCAAGCCGATCCCGCCTTCAAGCGCAAACCGTTCCGCCCGTGATGGCATGTCTAAGCGTGAAAGAATCAGACGCCCAAGCCCGCCCGCTGCCGCGAAAATCACGCCGACAGTGAGCAAATCGATCACCATGCCGCCAAGTCGCAGTGCCGACGGCGCGATGGGCAAACCCGGTTCAATATCAAAGGGTCGATGTACCCAGTAATAGGCGACGATGAGGGCGAACATGCCTATAAAAATGATGAGCGCACGAATGAGTATTCCGAATGTGTTCCGCATAGCCTCTCCCAACATGAAACTTTCATCAGTGTACCGTTAACCCATAGAGTTAAAAGTTGAAAGTTGAAAGTCTAAAAAGTAAGCCGGAAGCTAAAGCATCCGGCAAGGGGTAAAAAGCCTCCTAAAGGAGGCTGAAACGCGCCCCATAAGGGACTGTTTCTGACCAATCATCCTATACAAACGACGCTTTTGTTTGCTCCCCTCCCTGAATTCGGGGAGGGGTTGGGGGTGGGGTGGGCTTAACTGGTGTATATGGGACGCGATAAATTGCTTCCGTGTCGACAATAATAGACTCTACTTTCAACTTTTGACTTTTAACTTTTAACTCAGACGCATCTACAATAGGCGTTAAACAACAGGAACGCTTCTATGTACTTGATCGACGGACACAATCTTATCGGGCAGCTAGACGATATTTCGCTCGATGACCCCAACGACGAAGCCAAACTCGTGCAAAAGCTGATCGGCTTTTCGGCACGCATGAAGAAAAAATGTGTCGTCATCTTCGATCAGGGGATTACAGGCGGTAGGTCGCGCATGTCTACGGGAACGGTAGAAGTGATCTTCGCGTCTGTCCGCTCCAATGCCGACAAAGTGATGATCGAGCGCATCAAAGACGCCAAAAACGTGGATGAATGGGTCGTTGTGTCGAATGACCGCGAGGTATTAGAAGCGGCACGCTTGCGGAAAATGAAGGTGCTTAAAAGCAAAGACTTCGCGCCCATGCTCAAGCCCGCGCCAGCACCGAACAAAGATAAGCACGACAAAGATCAACACGCGGGTGAAGTCTATCCCTCACCCGCCGAAGTCGAAGCATGGTTGAAGCTGTTTAACGAACGGAAATAGCGAATGGAGTGTTTGACATGACCGATCAAATTGTCCTTACAATCCCCGAAGAACTATCAGCACGAGTGAGAGAAATCGCTAGAACCACAAATCAAGCCGTTGAACAAGTCCTGCTTGAGCATCTCAAAACCCTTTCGACTCCTATACTTTCTCCCGAACAACAGGCAGAACTTGACGCGCTCCATCAGCTTTCAGATGATGCGTTATGGACGATTGCCCGCGAACAAGTTCCCGCTGACGTTCAAGCCCGCGCCGACGAACTTATGCAGAAAACTGATCTCGCCGCTGAAGAACAGGCTGAACTCGATAAGTTGGTCGAACGGGCAGATCGCGTCATGGTGCGAAAAGCCGAAGCCGCCCATTTGCTGCAAACTCGGGGCTTTATGTTCACCCGTGCCGATTTTAAAGCATGAATGATCTCTCTTGGAATACGCTCAAACGCTTAGTTTATGACCGCGCTCATGGATGCTGTGAATACTGCCAAACTTGTGAGGAAAACACAGGTCATCCTCCCGTAGCCGATTGGAGTAAATAAACTAGTTGACAGATCATTGTATTGTACTATAATAGTATGTATTGACTGTGGACTCTCCTACTATTGAGGCTGTCACTATGGCGCACAAATACGATCATCTCCGCGAAAAAGCGATCAAACTGCGTACTGAACAGAATATGACGCTTGAAGACATCATGGATTGTCTGCAACTGCCTAAAACGACAGTCTACTATTGGATTAAAGATTTACCGATTCCCGTCACAGAAAAACGCAAAGCCCACTTGCAGCGTAGAGCTGATTTAATTAAATCGAAAGCAGCGGCAGTCCGAGAAAACTGGTATCAAGAAGGGTTAGCAGAAGCGCCAGAACTTCTGAAAGATGTGACATTTCGAGATTTCGTCACTCTATATATGGCAGAGGGCTATAAACGAGGGCGCAACACTGTTTCGTTCGTAAACTCTGATGCTACAATGATCAAATTAGCATATAGATGGATGCTCAAATTTTCAAAGAATAAGCTGACGTATTCTTTGCAATATCATATGGATCACGATGTGGACGAACTTCGAGAATATTGGGGTGGAATTTTAGGAATA
>JBBQRJ010000375.1:0-5114 GCA_038214955.1 Aggregatilineales bacterium
AACGGCTGGGTGGCACGGGTATGCGCTGGAGCAGTGACAACGCCAACCGTATGCTGATCATCCGCTCCGCCAGCTTGAGTGCTGAATTTGACAGCCTCTGGAAAAAGGTGGCTTGACTTGCCAATAATCTGAAATGCACCCCAAGGCAAGGTTTGCCTCCGCGTTGATCGCCAGACTGTTAATGACGTCATCTGTCAGAGTACGCTCGTCGATTAATTGATAGGTCATGCTATCCCACCGCCATAAACGAGCGCTAGTCAATTCAAACGTCTCGGTTGTTTCTGTGGTTAGCGCGTAAATCGTCCTTCCATCAGATGAGTAAGCCGTAGCAAAGATATTTAGCAGAGCAGTATTATCCGTTTCACCCCACAACAGCTGCGTCACTGTGTTTATGTTAGGTGACCAGACGAAAAGTACCGAGAAGCCGTTCTCATCGTAGGAGCTAAAGACGATTTGGGTTGCATCAGCGTTGAGCGCGAGTTTATCGGCACCTCTGTCTTGATACTGCGAGAGTATCGTCCCACTCTCCACCTCGAACTGCGTAATACCCACCTCGGATGTGACGAAAACCGAGCGTCCATCGGGATGAACGACCATTGCATTAAGTGAATCGATAGGCAAGGATGAGTAACGCTGGACGATACCGCCCCAGTCTATACGCCACTGACGAGTCGTTTGACCCGCACCAGACACGAGTGAACCACCATCAGGAGCAAATTGCAGCGCATAAGCAGCCAATGCATCCCCAGTAAAGGTGCGATATGGGACATAGTTGTCGCCTGTCCCTAATGTCCATAAGTTGATCGCGCTGTCAAGGCTGGCAGTGGCGGCGATGTTTCCGTCAGGGCTAACCGCCAACGCACTGATAGGGAGACTCAGTACGCCAATCCTAGTCAGCGGTTCGTCGCTGTGCCATGACCACGCATAGACCGGGCATTGCGGCGAGGGATTGATCGCCAAGTTAGTTTGTAGGTCAGTAGGACAATCCGTGCCGCCGTTGACCCCGAACACCACTTGTTCCCCGTCAGGCGTAAATACCGCACTGATTACGCTGCCCCATTGCGGGAGTGCCATGCGCTCAATTTCTGCTCCAGCGGCGATGTCCCACACAACGACTGCGCCGCCCTCCGTTTCGGCGGTGAAGAAATCCTCTTCGTCTGTGCCTTCTGGTCGGATTCCTTCTGTTGCTAGCAGCAAGTAATTGCTATTAGCAGAAAAGCTGACCGTGTTTACCAAGCCCCACGTCTCATCGTAAGGCGGCACGCTCGCTTGTGCGGACAGAGCTCCGTCCATTGTCAGGGTGTAGAGGTGAGCCTCGCCGTCCCAGTTTGAGACGGCGAGAAATCGGTCATCCGGGGATAACGCGCCAGCCACTATATTTCCTGAGTCGATCTGCGTGGCAGCTAACATCTCCCACGTCGTCGTATCCCAAATTTGCATCGCGCCTAACATCGTGAGTGTGAGCGCACGCGACCCATCGCCCACAAATGCCGCGAGGATGATCGCTATTTCATCGCCGCTGGTCACTGTATAGGGTTCCGCAGCCTGCTCGAACACATCCCATACGGCGATTATGCCGTTGTCGTAGCCGACCAACACCCGCTGACCATCAGGACTCAGATCCAGCGTATACACCTGATTGCTGATCGTTGTCGTATATAGGCGTTGTGTTCCCGGCTGGTACGCAACATTTGCAACCTGCAATTCTGTACTCGGCAGACTCCTGTCGATATCGTTTGCTTGCAGCGCCAATGCCAGCGCGAGGTCACGATCTCCCCGTTCAGCTGCCACCTCGCTGCTGCGCTCCAAGCGTAAAGCGGACTCGATCTGCGTCTGGCGGGTCAGGATCGCCCGTTGAAGCCCCAATATGATGCCAGCGACAATCACCAACGCGACGACGATCACTGCGAAATGTAGGCGCTGTGTTTCAAGTTCACGCTTACGCACGATCCGCCGCCGCCAGTCGAGCAGGTAAGGCGCGAGCAGGTCATGGAAAATTTCGTAACGTTTTATGGGTGGCGGATCGGCTGCGTTTGGCACGGCATTAACAACCGTGTTTGCAACAGTACGCAAGATGCGTGCATTTTCTTGACTCAAACCGTCCAGCACCGCTTCCACTTCACGCACCGGACGCTTGATCTGGTGCGCGAGGTCGTCTAGGCTATAGGCGACTTTTTTGCCGCTTGGCGTGACCAAATATTGGAATAGGTCAGCGGCAATCGGGCGCTGCTGGGGCGAAATCGCCGCCATTTGCGTATCGACGTGGCTGGCAATGATCTGTTTTGCGCCGCCGAGTCTTGTCAGCGTACTCAGGGCTAAACAGCGCGAGTTACGCCCACTTTCCACGTTCCAGATGCGCGTCATAACCATTTGCAGGAACGCCGTTTCGATCAGCGGCTGCGTTTTCGTTTCTGAAAGGGCGGGGGGCGGCTTCCCTAAGCCGCCGATGCCAGTGGGCGGTACTGTATCAGTGAGTTCGGCAAGTACGCGGTCAACAAGGGCGCTTTCCAGCACATACTGGCGGTCTGGAAAGTTCTTATTGGCTTCATTGTAAGCGTCGATAGGCTTCTGAATCGCATCGCGCCCGCCTTCCAGTGTCAGCGGTTCGATCCGCAGCAAATTGTCCCACAACGCCGGAATTTCGCCCTGCAAGCGGTCCAATTGATGCAGAGCATCATCGCGCAGGGAAATCAGTACATTGACAGGGAGGGTACGCCGATTGATTAAGCGAATCAACTCAGTCTCGAAGCGCGTTATTTCCCGTGTCGATGGATGATAAAGCATGTACTCTTCAAATTGATCGAGGATGAGCAGAAACTCGCACTGCAGCTCGTCGGCACGCTGCTGAACGTGATCAGATAAACTCATTTTGGAAGTAGATGGCAACGGCGATGGCACTAGGGCGCTGATTGCCTCATCAATTTGCTCAATCAGCAAATCATGAGGATCATCTTTCCAAGCGTTAAATACGACTACAATGACATCAGGCTTGCCATTTTCGGCGCTCAAGTCGCGGGCTGAAGCCTGAATTTCATGCGCTACCCCAGCTCGGAGTATAGATGATTTTCCTACCCCGCTGCTGCCGTATAAAATGGTCAGCGGAGCAACCCGCAAGTTCGTTACGATGATGTCAATGTCAATCTCGCGTCCAAAAAATACGCTGCATCTGCCTCCTCAAAAGGGACGAGTCCCTTGTAAGGTGATGTCGGAACTTTAGTCACTACGCTCATGGCACATTTCCATTGGCAATAGTTGGCAATTTATCGATTTCAGATTGCAGCTGTTCAAGAAAATCTTTGAGAGGCAAGCTGTTGACGTTGACGCCGTTTTTCTTCCATAACGCGGTATCCAGATTGGACGGATGTAGTTGGATTGACCATGAACGTGGACGTCGCAAAGCGCGACTCCAAATGTGGTAGAGAAGCACACGAAGATTCCAGTCTCGCAAGCCATAGCCAAGAAACAATAGATGGCTTTCTTGCAGGCGCAGACTAATCTTTCGCGGCACTAAGTTTGAAATATCCGTGCGTGCAAGATAGTGTATGTAATCGTCTTCAGTAATAACGTAGCTATTGAGGTCGGTATTGGCGCGGTAAATTGACCCATGAATCTTGAAGATAACATGGGATTTTTCTGGCGAAACTTCGACATATTTGTTTGCTTTGTTAATTCGAATGCCTGCGCCTTTACCGTCGGGATAATGATAGAAGACGTTTGGCTCGCCGGAATCCGCCGGATTAATCTGATAGCAGACTAGATCAAACGGTTCATCGGCTGCGCGAAATGCCTCCTCTAAGAGATCATCGTAATTAGTCGTGACAATCAGCAACTTTGGTTTGGGGTACCCTTTATTGGCAACTGTTTTGGGCAGCGTCGCCAACATGGTATGGATGGGCATGACGGAATACGTATCCGTGAAAACCTGATTGAGAGAACCGTAAAGCTCACTCGAGCCCGCCAGCAATTCAGCGTACAGGCTAACGCGCATCAAATTCCGTTCTTCACCTTCCGGGAAGCCAAACCGTTTGACCAAGATGTCAATGAGGTCTTTTCCCGAGGGGAGTAACTTTGGGGATTGACCGTTTAGGGTATATGAGGGGTCGTAAAGATTGGCTCCCGCGCCGAGAAAAGGAACGACACTCCCTTTTGCAAGCTGGTTGGCGATAAAAGGTACTGGCAATTCAAGCATGTCGGGCATGTTGCTATAATCCTGACGTACATTTCTACAAAATACTATATTATTCTTGTGCAGAGCTTGTCAATCAGACTTAGGATGGAAAATTATAAACGTAGCGAGCAGGTACAGCAAACGGAAACCGTTGATAAAACAAAATGGGCGTTCGCGTCTGGATAACGGTTGAAAAGCGCGTTCATTCTGTCAAAAACCACTCACAGTGGAGCAGCAAATGGCGTTCAGTTTGGGCATACGCCCATGTTCGACGCGAGAGGGGAGCGACGGATTGACGAAAGGTGAGGTTGACCCGTTCGACAAAGGCGGTTTGGATGAGGGGACGGAGTCCCTGTAGAGTGGAAAAACTTTGCCCAGAGAACAGTAACGCATCGATGCTCTGAACATCAAGCAAGAGGCGAATTTCTCTGAAAGAGTTTGATAGTAGTAGAACTATCAGTTTTGCTTGTTAGCTCGAGCAGTCTGCTTGCGGATTTCTCCCTTGTCCAAGGTTTTCGGATATTACAGGGATAGCTGGGAAGTTATGGAACGATCTCTAGAAAATCACCGTTCTGAGTGCGAATGATACTGAAAATCACGACGATCCAGAGTCGCTACGTGGGTGATATGAAGTCGTTCCGCAAGTGCTAGAATACAGCAGTCTACCAATTCTAGCTTCGTCCCCGGATACTGGCGCATCAGTTCACTAGCCCGACGGATATCCTCGTAGGTCACCTGTTCCAGTGGAAGGTTTGCTGTTGCCAACAGATCGAGAAAGACTGAGACAAGCGGCATTCCTCCAGCACGATTGAACAACCAAGCAGCTTCGGTGAGCACGACCTGAGGAATGATGAATTCGGCTTTGACTGTCTCGAAAACGGTGCGAACAGCCTGATGGTCAGGGTCAGCTTTGCGAAAAAGGGCATAGAGAAAGCTGCTGTCCACA
>JBBQRJ010000376.1:0-5108 GCA_038214955.1 Aggregatilineales bacterium
TTGGGGAAATCATGGGGCAATGACCGCCAACTACAGCCCGTCCTCAGCACATAGAAAATCGCATTGACGATTTCGCGCGGGTCGATTTTGCGCGGTCGTCCGCCCGGTTTCGCTGCTGGAATCGCTTCGGCAATTAGTGCCTATTGCTTGTCTGTCAGATCACTTGGATAACGCATTCGGTTTGTCATGCTTTGATTTTATCGCTACACCCCCTTTTTAGACAGTCTCTAAAAGCGTAGGGACGCCCAACGGGGCTGGGTCGATGTTTTCTTCCTCAGCCCCACCCCTAAATCCCCTCTCCGTTCGGAGCTATGCATTACCCACAACGTGGGGGTAATGCATAGCCGAAAATGGAGAGGGGTCAGGGGCGGGGTGGGCTTTGCGTCTTGGTTTGCTCCCCTCTCCTTTTTTCGGAGAGGGGGTTGGGGGGTGAGGCTTTCTCTAGTGAATTGCCACTGTCGCGGGCAGGAAGAAGAACGCCAACCCGATAATCACGTAAATGCCGAGCAGAATTGCGCCTTCTAGCCAGTTCGACTCGCCGTCTATGGCGATGAACGCAGCGATTATCGTTGCGCCGAACAGCGCGATCAGCTCGAAGTCGTTGAACACAAGCAGCAGTCGTTCCCCGAACAACAGGCTGATGAACACCAGCACGGGCGCGACCAGCAGCGAAATCTGTAAACTTGACCCCAACGATACGGCGAGGCTCAGTTCCATCTTGTTCTTGAGCGCCACCTGCACGGCGACCAGATGTTCCGCGATGTTGCCCACCAGCGGAATAATGATGATCCCTAAGAAGAATTCGGTTAAGCCCAACTGCTGAACGACGGGTTCAACCGCGCCGATCAGCGTTTCGCTGACGATTGCCGTCCCCACTGTCGCAAGGATTAGCACGATCACCGAGAAACGCAGCGTCCATTTGGCATGATGCACTTCATCTGCACCCGAATGATCAGTCGAAACCGCACTGAGCGCGGGACCCGCCACTGGCGCGGGAACATTACCCGTTCCGTGTCCGGTGTCTAGGACGGGCTTGGCGGTGAACGAGTAGATCACGCTGAGGGCGTACAGCACGATCAAGATCACGGCAACGCCTTCGCTAAACAGCAGTTCGGAATTCGGGGCGGTGACGAGCGCACGGTCAAACAGAGACGGAATCGCCAGCGCCACGACTGCCAGCAGCAGCAGAGTCGCGTTTAAGCCCGCCGTCCGTTTGTCAAAAATTTGCGTGCCGTGTCGCAAACCGCCAAGCACCAAACTCAAGCCCAACACCAGCAGTAAGTTACCGAGAATTGAGCCGATCAGCGAGGCGCGTACCAGTTCCAGCAAGCCCGCTTGAATCGCAAAAATGGTGATGATGAGTTCTGCCGCATTGCCGAGCGTGGCATTGAGCAACCCGCCGAGCTTGGGTCCCGTATAGATCGCCAGTTCTTCGGTAGCGTCACCGATCAACTTGGCAAGCGGAATGAGTCCGAGCGCGGAGAGGACGAACACGATGACCGGGTCTACGCCGACGCGGTCAGCGATGAATGCAATCGGCGCGAAGATCACCATATAATAAAGGAGCGGGATTCGTGGCATCAATAGTCCCTTGTCAGAACGCATAGTTAATACTACAAATTATATTGCGCGAAACGTTCAACGCAAGTACAAGGAGCATCATGCTTTCATATCAGCTACTCGATGTATTCACCGATAAACCGTTCGGCGGAAATCAGCTTGCGGTGTTCATCAACCCCGGCGATCTTTCGACTGAGATGATGCAAGCCATCGCCAAAGAGTTCAACCTGTCCGAAATCACGTTCGTGTTCCCGCCAGAAAAGCCAGAAAACACCTACCGCGTCCGCATTTTCACGCCAACCGTCGAAATGCCGACAGCGGGACACCCGACGATTGGCACGGCGTTCGCTTTGCTGCGTCAGGGTTTGGTACAGCCGGGAAAAATCCGGTTTGAGGAAAATATTGGCGTGATCCCCGTGAGCATTTCGCAGGTGGGCGATTTCACGCTGATCAGTATGCAGCAAGCCAACCCGACGTTTGGTGAGGTGATCAAACATCGCGCTATCGTTGCCGACATCCTCTCGCTGGAAGAATCAGATTTGATGGACGATTATCCCATCGAGATTGTCTCAACCGGCGTGCCGTATGCATTCGTCCCGGTCAAAACGTTGAGCGCCATGCACCGTATTCGGATGAAAGCGGATCAGTGGATCACGTTCGCGCAGCCCTACGAATCGCTGTACGGCGTGTTCGCCTTCACGATGGAAACTGAACTACCGGGATCAACTGTGCATTCGCGCATGTTCGCGCCCATGCTCGGCATTATCGAAGACCCCGCCACAGGGTCGGCATCGGGTCCGTTGGGGTCGTATCTGGTCAAACATGGCTTGGTGCAGACGCAGAACAACGTCGCGGCGATTGTCAGCGAACAGGGGATCGAAATGGGACGCCCGTCGATCATCCAGATTCGCATCGAAACGGAAAATGATCGCATCGTGGATGTAGATGTCGGCGGTACGGCTGTCTATATGGGGGCAGGCGTGCTGCAAATTTAGAAGCCTCACCCCCAACCCCCCTCCGAGCGGAGAGGGGAGCTTATTTCCCTGCCGCGATATGCGCCTTGTACCATGCAATCGTCGTGGTCAAGCCCTCGCGGTAGGGGGTGGCGCTGACTCCGAATGTGCGCGTGAATTTGCTGCTGTCTACGATGTGCGGCTTATCGAACTCGTACAGCATTTCGACCATTTCACGCGCACCGGGGATAAACAGCCCCGCCATTTGCAGCATGAGCTTGCCCATGACGCTGATCTTCGGCTCGACACCCATGATGTTCGCCGCCATCGTGATCACTTCGCGGGCGCTGGTGACAGGCGCATTCGGCACATGCCACGCTTGCCCTAAAGCGCGATCATCACGCCCTAGAATGGCGAGCGCCTTGCCCACATCTTCCATGTAGGTATAGGTATGCGGCACATCCGGGTTGCCGACGAGTTGCGCGGCTTTGCCCTGCAACATCGGCTTAAATACCCGATCCGCCAGTGCCGATTCCAGCACACCCGCGCCATAAAAATCCGACGCCCGCGCAATTGCCGCCCGCACATCGCCGCGTTGATGGGCGCTCATGAGTTCCTGTGCCATTTTTGCGCGAACGTGTCCCTTCTTGCTGTTGGGGTTGGCGGGCATATCTTCGGTCATGGGGCGATCTACTTCACCGTACAGGTAGACGTTCTCCATCGAGATCATTTTCGCCTTGACGTGAATCGCCGCATCGAGGATCGCTGTGTGCATCGGTGGAAACTTTTCCGCCCATTCGTGATACGGCGGGTTCACGCAGAAGTAGATCACGCTTGCGCCTTCTGTCAGCTTGCGCGTTTGCGCCGGATCAGAGGCATCACCCGCGCACACTTCTACACCCGCCGGGACGTTCGCTTTGCCGCTCCGGTTGATGATACGGACTCGTTCGCCCGCTTTCACCAGTTCGCGTGCTGTCGCTAACCCAACGGGACCCGCTCCGAAAATAACGTGTAAATCGCTCATGCTGTTGACCTCTCTGCGCCGGGGCGCATCAAATACACCCCCTGCTCATCAGGAGGATTTTGGATGTGTAAAGTTAAAACCTAGAAAGAATTAGAAATTGTCAGGAAGCAGATTCATGTCTTTCAACATCTGCCGTATTTTGATCAGATAAAATTCGCGGGCTTTCTTCACGGTGGGCGGGCTGTGTCCAAGAATTTCGAGCATGACTAACCCATAAAGCCGATACCAGAGATCAATCGTGATACTGACAATTAGGTAGGGGACTTGAACATCGTCTGTTCGGGCGATTTCTTCAAAATGCGCCCTGATTTCAGGATCGTCTATCAGCGCTTCAGGCGGAATGTTCAAGATACCCGCCTTTGACGCATCGTAGAGAATCCCTCCGAAAGGAAGGACAGTTCGCTGCATCGCTGGAACGGTTTGTTCTCTGGGTGCCTCGTAGCCCGGAATGGGTGTACCGTAAATCAAGAGATAATCAACAGCGTGATCAACTGCCCACTGCCGATACGCCATCACCGCAGCAAACATGCGCTCGGCATAGTGCATCGGGTTGACCGCCTGATCTGCTGTTTCAACGGCGTCCGCCAGCCCGTTGAACGCATCCAAGATCAAATCGGTGATCAACGTATTTCGGTCAGGATAGTAACGATAAAGCGCGGGCGCGGTGATGTCGAGTTCACGGGCAATCGCACGGAGCGAAACGGAAGCTGTGCCTTGATCGCGCATCTGCTGGCGGGCAATCGCTTTGATCCGGTTCGTCACGACAGCGCGTTTGCCTTCTTCCTCTAGTTTTATACGTGCCATGCACTTCTTCCTCTTAGTTCACAGCGACTATTCACTGTATACAAAGAGTATACGGCGTTTACTTTTATTGTCAACACCCTAATTTCAGCGTCAGAATTTGGTCGTTGTTCTCAACCCTACAACTCACTATTGATTCGAGTCGTATAATTGACTAAATCCGTTGAACCGAGGCAACCCTAAAAATGGTTATGCGTCCAGCAATCGACTTTAGCCCGCTCTCCCCCGAATTTCAGGCGAATCCGTATCCGTTTTACGACATGCTGCGCGACAACATGCCGATCTTCTTCTGGCAAGATTGGGGTATGTGGTTTTTGACCCGTTACGAGGACTGCTCGTTTGTGCTGCGCGATCCGCGTTTTGGGCGCGAAATCCTCAAGCACATGACGCGGGAAGAACTCGGTTGGGGCGAAGTGCCGGATAACCAAAAAGCGTTAGTAGAAGTAACCCATGCATGGATGTTATTTCGTGATCCGCCTGACCACACCCGTATGCGCGGGTTGGTGCATAAAGCATTCACGCCGCGCATCATTGAACGACTGCGTGACCGTATTCAGGCGATCACCGATCAACTGATCGATGATGTGCTGGCAAAAGGCAGCATGAATGTGATCAACGATTTCGCCTATCCTCTGCCGATCACGGTGATCGCGGAACTGCTCGGCGTGCCGTCCAAAGATATGGCTGTGTTTCAGAAATGGTCACGGGCGCTGGCATTCTCGCTTGAATTTACGACGGACCCCGAAATTTACGTCGCGGCGGCGACTGCT
>JBBQRJ010000377.1:0-5097 GCA_038214955.1 Aggregatilineales bacterium
GTTTCGAGGATCAAACTGTGTTTTCCGGGTCGCGTGATACGATAAGTCATGTTATCCCCACGCCATTTTAGACATATCGAGCGCCGCGCCTTCGGTACATACCAGATGCAGCCCTTCTTTCGTTTTGACCATACACGCCGAACACGCGCCGACTCCACAGGGCAGCGTCGGACGGAAGACGCCCCACAGGTAATTCGCGGGGATGTCGGCACGCAGTTCGTGGAACAAATGCCAGATGCGCGTGAATTGATCATCATCGCGGCACGCCACGAACACCTGATCTGCCCAACCGACAGTCGTGACGCGGTTCGCCCATTGCAAATCATCCTCGCCCTGTAACACTTCGACTTCGGGCGGCAAATGCTGGGTCGTGTACTTGCGTCCTTCGCCAAACAGCAGCAGAGTCACACCGACGCGCTGTGCCAGTAAATAGGGGATCGTCATCAACAGCGGAGTCGGTTCGCTATCGTAGGCGATCAGTAGTACGCTGCGTAAGGTCTTGCGGAATTTGAACGGCTTACCCACTGTGCCGATCAAACTCACCACATCGCCGGGTTCGTAACGCAGTGACGCGGGACGCTCGACGATCAGCGTATTCTTTTGCAAATCGACGGGATACCACTGTTCGCGCAGATACGGCGTCCAAGTCTCACCGATCCGCGCCAGCACCGACTGCCCCGCCTTGATTCCACCTAGCGAGGGGTCTATTGCCAAGTAAAGCTGTTGATGCGTCTCATTGACACGGCGCACCCGCTCGATAATTGCCTGTGTTTCTTTCATAGGAGTCTCGTCCAACAGAAATCAGCATCAAGTTAAAAGTGACAAGTTAAAAGTGGAAAGTAAAAACATCAACACAACTTTTTTACTTTTAACTCACCTTACGCAGTTTGCCCTCATCCTAAATCCTTCTCCCTCAGGGAGAAGGACTTTCCAACACACGAACGCTTTTTCACCCCTCGCCCTGAGGGAGAGGGGAAGGGGGTGAGGGCTGAAAATGATACTCGTGCGTAAGGTGAGCTTTTAACTTTCGACTTTTAACTTTCAACTCTCTCTAATCTTACACTGTGATGCGACTTTTCGCGTGAGATTGCGTATAAAATGAGTATAGGAACACGGGAAGGTTTAGAAAGCATATGTCGCACGCGGGTTAGATCATCTAACTTGCTCATACTGCACGATGGCGCTTTCTAAAACGTCTTGGCGAAAGTATCGGCTCAATGATGCGGGCGTGCGAATATCGGCTTGGCGTCCCAGAATGTTTGATAGCTCAATTTGCATGGCGCTCAACGTGATGAATCCCGGCACATTTCCCGGCTCAAATTCCACCAGCACATCAACATCGCTGTCATGCCGGAAGTCTTCGCGTAGAATCGACCCGAACAGCGAGAGCTTGCGAATGTGATGTTTATGGCAGAATGCCGCTAGGCGTTCCTGTGAGAATTGAAGTTCATAGCGCATTGAATTTCATTCAGCTATCCAACCGATCATTCTCTAATCTTACACTGTGATGCGACTTTTCGCGTGAGATTGCGTATAAAATGAGTATAGGAACACGGGAAGGTTTAGAACATGACGAATTTGCTTGATCGTTTGGTGACTACCGTTTTCGGCAATGTCAGCAGCAAACTGATCGAAAACATCACGCGGAGCGTAGATCAAGTCTACGACTTCGTATACGTAAAGGTGTTGGGCTTGCCCTTCATCGTGCTTGGAGCGCGGCAAACGGGGAAAACTACGTTGATCGAATGGCTGCGCGAAAATGTTGCCGCGCTGGAAAACTACGACCCTGCGCCAACCGCCCCCGGTGGTGATTCGGTGGGGACATTCGCGTCGAACATTGGCGATGAGATGATGCGCCTTAAGCCGACGCGGGATGTAGGCGGCGAACATGAGATGTGGGAGACCGATTGGGTCGAACTATTCCGTGAAGCCAAACCGCGCGGAATCATCTTCATGATCGACCACAGCGATATTTTGAAGCACAAAGACGCGCTCAATTTTGTCATGAACATGATCGAAGAAGAAAAAGAGGCACAGCGCAACTTGAAAGCCTTCTTGATCCTCGTCAACAAGTCCGACTTGTGGCTGCCACAAATGCCGCTCGATAAGCTGATGAATCAGTACGGTAACGAGATCAAGCGGTTGGGGCAGCAAGCCGAGCGGTTGGGCTACAAGGCATCGATTTATTCGAGCAGCGTGACGGCGGGCGTCGGCGTGCGTGAGGCGATGCGGACGTTCTTCAACAGCATTCGCCCACAGCCCAAACAGTAATGCGTCACGTTGAGATCGGTTATGTGTTAGAGGGGACGCGGCGCGGTTATAACTTCACCACGCCCACAGACGGAATCGAGCCAGAGTCGCTTAAGGCGATCTGGCGCAGGGCGATGCCGCGTGGTCAGGGGTGGGGGAACTATCCAGCCTCGCGCTCCCTCAAATGCTTTGGTCTGGAGTCGGGCGAAGCCGCCGCCTGTGACATCACCGTAACCGATATGATCGATGAAGTGGGGCGTAAGGGAATCCGGCACGCCTCTATTCACATTTTTACGCTCAAAGAGTATCGCGCCTTTCTGCTCGAACGGCTGAGTCAACTGCCGGTTGCGACTGTTGCAGAAGCCGAGAAGCGTCTCTACTCGCGGGAATGGGAACTGCTGTTCCGCAAATACCGCGACATCGGCAAGCCCAGAACGATGATCAAGCCGCAGACGATTCTGGCGTATGACGGCGATTGGACGTTCATCAAGGCGTGTGTTTTGCTGTTGGTGACGCGATCTACGCTGCTGGCAAATCTGATCGAAGTATCCCCCGCCATCAACCCGTTTGCAGAGCGCATCTTTCCATTTACAACGCTGGCGCTCGATTATCGGGATGAGGGACGATTGGTTGCGCTGCCCCTCGAAAAAGCCCGCACGATCAAGGATGTGCCGTACATCAATTTGATATGACCCCACCCCCGACCCCTCCCCGAATTCAGGGAGGAGATACAGGCAGACTCGTGAAGTCCCCTCTCCTTTTTCGGAGAGGGGATTTAGGGGTGAGGTTCGCCCTTAACCATGTCCGGTTGTGATCCGTAAAGTGCGTTAAAATAGAGAAGAAACCTTGCTCTCTATCAAAAGGACGCCTTGATGACCACAGATCAGAACCCAAATATCACACGGTTGGATTCGCTGCAATCAGAATACGACACCCTTCAACGGGACATCTCGTTCGATGAGCTGCTAAACGAGGTGAGCGAGGTGACACGCAAGGTCGCCACACTACCCGACGACATCACGCGGGCGCGTGGGCGCGGGTACGCTTTCGCCGCCTATCTTGAACGCAAAGCGGAACTGCTGGATAAACGGTGGGACGAGATGCGTCAGCAAGTGCAGCGAACTATCCAGAGTGAGAATTACCGCACCCGCGCCGCATTTGATGATGTGCGCGAACGGATGCAAAAGGCGAATATCTATCGTGCCAAGCCCACCGGGTTAGACTCGCTTCTGCCTGAAATCGAACGCGAGATCAACGTTTTGCGCGGACAAGTGGATACGGTACAGTCTCGCCTCCAGAACGAATACAGCACGCTGAAAACGGATATTGATCAAACGGTGGCACAACTTCACAACATCCACTGGGTGCTTGATCAACTGGATGAGGCGAGTTTCAAGCTGAATGCGGGCGAAGCCGTGTTTTTGGCGGCACAAGCCGAACATCAAGCGACGGGACGCGGCAAAGACGACCCCGACGGCATTTTATACCTCACTGATCACCGGCTGATCTTTGAACAAAAAGAGACCACTGGTAAGACGCTCGGCTTGTTTGGCGGCAAGAAAGTGCAAGAACTTGAATGGGAAATCCCGCTCAACAAAATCGACTCGGTGATCCCCGAAAACAAAGGCTTTTTAGGCGGCAAAGATATTTTGCAGTTCACGTTTAAGCCGGGTGCGGCGCTGTCCCAGGCGCAAATTGAGGTCAAGGGCGGCGTACAGTCGAAGTTCTGGGCGACGGAAATTGACCGGATGCTCACCAGCGGCGCAACCGACGAACGCGCTGTTCAGGCAGACGCCGAAACACGGGAATCGATCCGTAATGCGCCCACAGCTTGCCCCATCTGCGGCGCGACTCTGCCCCAGTTGGTCGCCAACCAGAACCAGATCGAATGTGAATACTGTGGTTCGGTGATCCGCATCTAATGTCGAAACGCCTGTTGTTCGCCCTGATCGTCTTGTTCGTGATCACGCTGCCGCTTGCCGCGCAGACCGGAACGCCGACTCCTACGCCAACGGTCACGGTGACGCCAATTCCGGTGTTCCCATTAAGACCGGGCAGCGTCGAAGGCAATTTGAACGATTCGCTTCCCCGTTTGCGTTACGGCTTCACGGCGAACACAGGTGACAGCGTATCCATTCGCATGGAGAATACTTCCGGCGATCTCGATCCGCTGCTGCAATTGTTTGACCCAACAGGCGAATTGTTAGAACGCAATGACGATCTCGCTACAGGTAACCGTAACGCGGAAATCTCCCTCACGTTGACGCGATCCGGCACGTATATGGTCGAAGCCACGCGCTTTGAGGGCTTGCCCACCAGCGGCACATTTCGCCTCACGCTGACCCTATCGGGCGGCAGCGCAACGGCGACGCCTGAAAACCCGTTGAGCCGCCCGCCTGATTTTGGAGTCGCCTACCGCCAGATCACCTATCAGGAAATCGTCGCGGGGGCTATCAGCGATGCATCGACTGAACGTTATTTTGTGGTGGGCGGCACACAAGGCGATCTCGTGCGCGTCACCATGACGCGCACCAATGGCGATCTTGCGCCGCGCTTGCGCGTGTTCAACGAGGCACGCGAAGAACTGAGCCGCGAAACTGAACCGCGTGCGGGCGAATCGATTGCTTATGTCACGTTGCCTGAAACGGGCTGGTACTTGATCGAAGCGGGGCGGCGCGAAGGGGCGGGCAACTTCGACCTGTACGCGGGGCGAATTGCCGTCGCTGTGCTAGAAGTCGGTGAGCCTGTCACGAATCGATTCACGCCGACTACCCCGTCTATTTCGTTCATCATCAATGCGCGGTTGGGCGATTTGCTCACGATTACCATGTTCACCACCGAGTCGAA
>JBBQRJ010000378.1:0-5095 GCA_038214955.1 Aggregatilineales bacterium
GGAATTGGGGATGAACAACCTTTCACCAGAATTGACGGTGAATATCGACGGCGTGTTCTGGCATCCGCTCTCAACCGATGCCGATATGCAGGTCGCCAAGCACTTCCTGCCGTTGAAACCCGCCTATGACACTGCTTGTACATTGATGGATGAAATGGCGCGCACAGGCTCGGTTTCGCCCCTGCGCTTCACATGCGGCTAACTGTATTTTAGATGACTCTCAAGGATAAAAAGCAAACGTGATTTACGCCTATTTGTTAATTGATGCTGAACCGTCCCGGTTGCAAGACCTAGTTGAAGAACTAGCAGACATGAAGTTGGATCATACAGTGGTCAAGTCTGTTCATGCGACTACAGGGCAGTTCAATCTGATCGCCTATGTTGAAGCACCGTCAATATCGGAAATGGGCGAGTGCGTCACCCAAGGAATCGCTGGCGCAGTTGGTATCCGCCGTATCGAGGTTAGCGTCGTGATTTGGTAGATGACCGATGACTAGCGCCGACGAACACCCCTACTTTGCCGATGTCACGCTCGATGCGGGACGCACCATGTGTGGCGATCTCGTTTTGATGATCGTTCAGCAGATGAGGACGCTAGATTCAGGACGCATCCTGCATGTTGTTGGTTATGATCGGGGTGCGCTTGAAGACATTCCTGCATGGTGCCGGATGACTCATAACCTGCTGGTGCATCAAGTGATATCAGAAAATTCGTCTGAACCTTCGCATTTTTATATTCAGAAAAGGTGACCACTGATGGGAAAGCTGCTTGTAAATCTCGTTTCAGGCAAAGACAACATCGACAAAGCCGCAGTAGCGTTCGTTGTCGCCAACGCCGGTCTTGCTGGTGGTCAAGAGACGGCGATCTTCCTTTCTGTAGAAGGCGTGCTTCTGGCGAAGCAGGGCTTCGCCGACGACCTCCAGTCTGAAGGTTTCAAACCGATGAAAGATCTCATCGCAACCTTTGTCGCCGGTGGCGGCATGATCTGGGTTTGCCCACCCTGTGCGAATGTCCGTAAAGTCACCGAGGATACGCTAATTGCTGGCGCAGTGTTTGCTGGTGGCGCCAAAGTGGTCGAATTCCTGTCGCTGGGTGCAGGCAGCATCTCATACTAAGACCGACACCACGAAAGGAAATCGCGCCCGATGCCCCCCAAGTCGTGGAAAACCCTGAGCAGCCGCGAAGTCTACACCAATAAGTGGATGCGGCTGCGCGAGGACATCGCGGAAATGCCCGATGGACGTACCACCGTGTATGGGGTCTGCACCTTCGGGCAATGTGTGGGGGTGCTGCCGTTCGTTGATGACCATCATGTAGTGCTGGTACGGCAGTATCGCTACGTACAGCAGGAAGATTTCCGATGGGAAATGCCAACGGGAGGGATCAAGTCGGGTGAAACGCCGGAAGCCGCCGCCCAGCGCGAGTTAGGCGAGGAAGCAGGATATTATGCGGGTCGGCTGATGCCGATCAGCATCTACTATACCTCCAAGAGCGTCTGCGACGAAACCGCCCACCTGTATATTGGGCGCGATCTCATACAGAACAAGCTGCCGCCTGATGACACCGAGTTCTTTGAGGTTGCGACGTTTCACTTCGGCGACGTGCTGCGTATGGTCAAAGCCAGTGAAATCCGCGACAGTATGACGGTTATTGCTGTTCTTCATGCGGCACTTCTCCACACCACCACCAGCACTTAACACATTGATTGGAAGCACCCTCTACCACTGGCACCGAGAGGATTAGCATGATTGAACAAGCAGCGAATCACGGCACGGAATCGACCGTAGGAAAGACGATGGCACGAACTTCTACCATCCCCTTAAGCACGTTGCAAAAGGCGTTCTTGGTGGTGATTCGGTTAGGGTTGGCGTATTTGTTCTTCACCCAGTTATGGTGGAAAGTGCCGCCGACCTTTGGGTGTCCAGCAGATTTTTCATTCACGACAGGCACGATTGACGCCGGGCGCGTTCGCCTGACGCGCACTACAGGTTTATGCGATTGGCTCGGCATTCAGTCGTTCTATGCGTCCGGCGCGAACCGCCCCTGGCGCGTCTTTGAGGCGAACATTGATAATACGGGTGGATCAGATATTTATCTGGATCTGTCTCTACTACGCCAGATCAACGGCGCAATTGTGGATAATATTATCATCCCCAATATAAACATCATGGGCTATTTGATCTTTTTGGCGGAGTCTTCAATCGTGATCCTTGTCGGCTTAGGCTTGTTCAGCCGTTTAGGGGGTTTGATCGCGCTCGCCGTTTCCGCTCAACTGGCGGTAGGACTTGCGGGCATCCCCAGTCCCTATGAATGGGAATGGAGCTACCTGACGATGGTTTTCCTGTCGCTGTTCGTGATTGCGATGGCACCCGGTCGTTTCTTCGGCATTGATACGCTCCTGATTCCACGGTTGAAAAAGATGGCGGCGAACGGCAGCCCCTTAGGGCGGGTGGGATTATTCTTCACAGGACAATAATGTGCTGCGCTGGTTAAGGGCACATTCTCTGGTGCTGGTCGGGCTGCTGGCGCTGCCGCTCTACCTTGCGGTACTGGCGCATGGTGACTTCCGCCCGCGCCGAATGGAACCGTTCTTCCCGATCTTCTTCGGCTTGTTCGCGCTCTACGTGCTGGCATGTTATATCGTGCTGGCACGGCGGCGCACCCCGTCCATCCCGATCATTTTCTTGTTCGCCGCGCTGTTCAATGCCACCTTGATCCCATCCCGCCCAACCCTCTCTGACGATATGTATCGCTACGTGTGGGATGGGCGGGTGCAAGCGGCAGGCATCAACCCGTATCGCTACGCCGCCAACGCCCCCCAACTGTTCGATCTGCGCGATGACGACATATGGGGACACATGAATCGTCTTAACGCGGTGACGATCTATCCCCCCGGAGCGCAGGTGATCTTCGCCGCGACGTGGCGGCTCTTCCCGGACAGCATCCTTGGCATCAAGCTGGTGATGATCAGCGCGACACTGCTGGCAGGTTGGCTCTTATTACGGCTGCTGCGTACCCTCGATCAACCGCCTGAGCGTGTCCTGATCTTCCTGTGGAATCCGCTCCTGATCTTCGAGATCGCCCATTCCGCGCACGTCGATGCGCTGTATCTCCCATTAATCGTCGGAGCGTTTCTGATCCGAGCGCGCGCGCCGGCGGATCGGGTGGATTGGCGTTATGAAGCAGGGATCGGGGTGTTATTGGGCTTGGGGGTGCTGGTCAAACTGTATCCCGCGATTCTCGCGCCATGCCTATGGAGCGTGTATGACTCATTGGGAAGACGGCGTTTGCGGTTGGCGCTGCCCGTCACGCTTGCCATCACGGTTGCAGCGGGCTACGCGCTTTACATTGTACCGGGTGTCAACACGCTCGGATTTTTATCCACCTATGGTCGAGAATTCTTCAACATCTCGCCGCTCATGCGCTTGTTCACCAACTGGGCGTCAGCGCATCGCATTGGCTGGTGGACTTTGGGTAATTATGGGGTGCCGCTGCTCATTGCCCTGTTAAGCATCGTATTTCTCGTCTTTCCTGCCCGCACTGCACGCAGCGCGATCCTGCGGTGCGCGTTGCCAATCGGCGTTTATTTGTTGATCAACCACAACTTGTTCTCTTGGTATATCCTCTGGCTACTGCCCTTGATCGCGCTGACGTTGCAACTGCGCCCACTGCGCTTTAATTTGGGGTTGGCAGGATGGGTCTTCACAGGGACAATAGCCCTATCCTACACATTTTTCATCAACGGAATAGAACAAGCGTGGGCGCTATCTCTTGAGTTTATTCCAGTGTATGCGCTGTTGGCATTAGCGGGTAGTATTGGTGTCCGGCGCGTGTGGCTGAATCACCGTGTTCAAACTTTTACCAGAAAAACTCCGTAAAGCCCCCGTCTTTAGGCGTGGGGAGTATGTCACCGCATCTCGGCAAAGGACAAATAGCGATGCCGCTCCTGAAAACTGATGCTACCCGGCGCGCCCTGCTGGTCGTCGCCAAGCAGCCTATGCCGGGGCAAACCAAGACCCGCCTCACACCGCCGCTCACCGGCGAACAGGCGGCAGCCGTATATGAATGTTTTCTGCGCGATACGCTGGACATTATCCGTTCCGCCCGCGCAGACATCGCGTTCACGCCGATCATTACGTATCTGCCTGAGGGGAGCGAAGCCTATTTTCGCACCCTCGCTCCCGATTTTGAACTGTTATTGCAGCACGGCGATAACCTGTCTGAACGGTTGAATCACGCGACCACCCACTGTTTGACCAACGGTTATGATCAGGCAGTCATCATGGACAGCGACAGCCCCACGCTCCCCGCCAACAACCTGATCATGGCATTTGACGCATTGGCAAGCGCCGACATTGCGCTCGGACCCTGTGATGACGGGGGCTATTATCTGATCGGATTAAAGCAGCCCGCGCCGCCCTTGTTCCTCAACGTGACCATGAGTACCGATCAGGTCACGGCGGATACCCTCGCGCAAGCCAAACAAGCCTCGCTCAGTGTGGTTTTGCTGCCCCAATGTTATGACATCGACTATGCCGCAGACCTCAAACGACTGGCATCTGAATTGGACACCCTCCCCGGCGCGATTGCTTCTTCTAGCCGCGAGTTTCTGACCGTCCACGCAGCGGAATTGAACCTATAATGGATGTCGCGGTTGTTATCCCAGCGCTCAACGAAGCGGGCAATATTCGCCGCCTAATTGGGGAAATCCCAGATTTGGCGAGTCACGGAATTCGGTTGACCGTCATTGTCGCCGATAACGGCTCGACGGACACCACCGCAGCCGAGGCAGCAGATGCCGGTGCGCGTGTCATTTCTGAACCTCGGCGTGGATATGGCTATGCGTGTACGGCGGGTGCATCCGCCGCGACCGCCGATATTGTGGTGTTCATGGATGGCGATGGCAGCTTTGACCCGGCAGAAATGCCGCTGCTGCTTCAGCCGATCCTCGAAGACCGCGCCGATATGGTCATGGGGACGCGCACGCAGCACATCGAGGCAGGGGCGATGCCTCCGCATCAGCGCTTTGGCAACCGCTTGGTCGCCCTGTTAATGCGCCTTCTGTATGGGCTGCAAATCACGGACTTGGGACCG
>JBBQRJ010000379.1:0-5087 GCA_038214955.1 Aggregatilineales bacterium
GTTGCAGAACACTGGAAGCGTAACTGGATTGGCATAGATATTACCTATCAGAGTATCGCGCTCATTTTGAAGCGGCTAGAGGACAAGCACGGTAAAGCAATCCTTGATGCTATCAACCTTAACGGTATTCCCCAAGATATAGCATCAGCGAAGGCGCTTGCCCTCAAGAAAGATGATCGGGTACGCAAAGAGTTTGAAAAGTGGGCGGTGCTTACCTACACCAACAATCGCGCTATCATCAATGAGAAAAAAGGTGGAGATCAGGGCATTGACGGCACAGCCTATTTTCTCACTGGCAAGGACGATAACGCGAAGATTGTATTTCAGGTGAAGTCGGGAACGGTTGGAAGGGGAGATGTGTCCAAGTTAAACAATGATCGCACGCGAGAAGGTGCGGAAATGGCTGTTTTCCTGACGCTTAAAAAGCCAACAAAGGGGATGACCGACGAAGCAAATGCCGCCGGTCTTTACGAACACCCCTTGATGAAACGAAGTTATCCGCGTGTACAGGTTGTGACTATTGCTGAACTTATCGAACAACACAAACGGCTTGATATGCCAACGAGTTTGGAGGTGCTTAAAAAGGCACAGCCTGTCGCGTCGGAGCATGTGCAACCAGAATTGTTTACGGACGAAGATTTACCGCCAGAGTAGACGTTACCATTTCCCCCAATGGGTGATGTCGTCTAGCGGCTTGCGTCCGCCCATTTTCGCGGGTTTGAAATCGGGTGAGGGGTAGCCGAACGACAGCCCGATCCAGCAGGTTTTATCAGCGGGGAGCTTCAAAACTTCGCTGGCTTGATCGGGACGGTGGAACGCCGCAATACACGAGCCGACTCCGGCTTCCCACGCGGCAAGCTGCATATTCGCAGAGGCTTGACCCACGTCATAGGCTTCCCATGCGTGATAGTTTTTCTGTGTCACAATGCAAATTACGACGGCGGCTTTCAGAATGTGCGAGGTGTAATCCCCTGCTTTGCTGAGGGCTTCAAGGGTTGCATCATCTTCTAGGATGACGAATGCCCAGGGCTGCGTGTTTTTGCTGCTTTGGGCGCGGCGACCCGCCTGTAAAATATCGTTGATCACCTCTTTGGGCAGGGGCTGGTCAGTGAAGTCACGCACCGCGTATTTGGTTTGAATGGCTGTTTTAACATCCATGAGGTTTTATTCCTGTTGTAGACGGGAGATATGATGAGTGATGTTTGCGCCCCTCCCTGAATTCGGGGAGGGGTTGGGGGTGGGGTCAGAGAGCAATTTGCTTACGGCGTGACTCGCACACCTTTCCAAAACGCGACATGCCCTGTAATCTGTTTGGCAGCGTCTTTGGGTTCAGCATAATACCACGCGGCGTCCTTGTTCGTCTGCCCTTCAACCTCCACGCTGTAATAGCTGGCGAGTCCCTTCCAGGGGCAGGTGGTGTGCGTGCTGCTTTCAACAAAATATTGCTTGTTCACTGCGTCGGGCGGGAAGTAGTGATTTCCTTCTACGACGACGGTATGATCGCTTTCAGCGATCACGACGTTATTCCAAACGGCTTTTGCCATGCTGTGCGCTCCAATGATTTGATTACTTAGGCTTTGGGTACAGAACCATTGGGGCGCACATTTCTTACACATTGTCACAAAGTGTTAATGTGATAGGGCGGGCGCGGGTGCTAATTCTTTGCCGCCCGTTAGCGTCTCGCCGCCCTTGAGCGCCTCTGCGATCACCTTAGCGACGATGCGCGGTGAGAACAGAGAGGTCGGCGGCTTGCGAAAATTCGATACATCAATGAACGCGAGAGTCATGGCTTCATCTTTGGGGAGAAGTTTCGCCACCTGATCCATGTATTTCTGCATGAAACGGGTCATCGTGTCAGGTTTGAAGCCTTCGGTTTCGGGGTAGCGCAAATCTTCGCCCGTCGCCATGAGCCACACCGTTTTGAGACTCGCGCCTAACTCACGTTGAAATTTCAAGCTGAGTCCTGACGTGCTGACCGCGTTCGCCTTCAACGTTTTATCCAGCAGAAGCGCATCCAATGCGGCGACGGTCATTCCCTGTCCGTAGATCGGGTTGAAAGCGCATACCGCATCCCCGACAATCATCAAGCCATCGGGAAAACGCGACAGTTTTTCATAGTGCCGCCAATGATTCGACGTGCGTTGATAGCCGGAAATATCGCTGATCGGCTTGGCATTCTTGATCGCCTCGTAAAATGCGAGGGTGGGTAGTCCCTTGCTGAATTCGAGCCAGCCCGCTTCATCGAGCGGTGGATAGTCTTTGTTGACTCCGGCAAGCGTGGCAATCCACTTGTTGCCCTCCACCTCGAAGATCGCCGCGCCGCGCTTGAGTTGGGGCGGACGTGCCAGAATGAACAGCACTTTCCAGTCAATTGACGGATCGTCCGGCTTCTCGTACCAGCGAGTCGCATAGCCAACATACGAATTGACAACCGTTTCTTCGGGGGCGGTATAACCCATGCCTGTCAGCCATTCGCCCGCCTTCGATCCGCGTCCGGTGGCGTCGATGATCAGGTCAGCGTTAAGCGTTTGCTGTGTGCGAGAACCGCCGCGCTGTGTCACCTGCACGCCGATCACACGGGTTTTGCCGGGTGTCGTGACTAAACCGTCCACCTGATGATCTTCCAGAAAGGTCACTTTGTAATCGCTGATCAAGCGGCGATGCACAATATGATCAATGGCGGCACGGCTGCCTAACCGCGTGATGATGCCCGTGTTGAAGCGTTTCAACCAGCCGCCCGCCGTCAAATACAGCGAGTCCGATCCCCATTCATAGGAGAGCAATCCAGCGGCGGCGAAATCGTTATCCAAGCCGGGGAATAACTGCTCCATGATCTCTTGACCGCGTGCTAACAGCGCGTGAACATGGCGGGCTTGCGGCACTCCCTTGCGAACGTCGGCGTTTTCCGGGTAATGGTCACGCTCGACGACTGTCACTTGATCAAAATGGTCTGTTAGCACGCGGGCGGTGAGTAACCCCGCCATGCTTCCGCCAATCACGATTGCATGAGTCATGTTTGTTGCCCCTATCGGATCGGGGACGCGATAAATCGCGTCCGTTTATCGAATATGGCGGACGCCCCCATTGGGCGTCCCTACTGTTGTTTGATATGGAACAGCTATAGCATACGACTCATTTGGATAGAGTGGATCAGTCTTTTGGCGGATTTTGTGAAAATTCGCGCAATCATTGAAAAGGGTCATATATCGTCTTCAATGTCATCTTCAAACGGTAAACTCATGGTGACTTCTTGAGCGGCAGTTTGGGCTTTAGGTGCTTTTTTGAATGTCACATTTGCGCCGCGTGTTGCAACATAATCAATACGCTTGCCCGCGAGTAAATCAGGAATCGTGAGGATTTGTAATCGAGGATGTTTTCCCCATGCTGACTCATAATTACCTGCTTGGGCTGCTTCTACCCGCATAGGTTGGGTTGGTTCTTCGAGCGTGAGCAATACGCCGATTTGCGCTTTTTCGCGTTCGATCACTGCCCGTAAATCGCGGAGTTGGCTCACACCGGGTTTACCCGATTTGACCGAAATCAACATTTGCTTGGTCTTGCCACCGGTTTTTTCATCGTGAAAATAAAGTCGCCCATCAATTCCCTTATCCGCGCCGCGTTTTTCTTCTGTTTGCGCTGGACGCGCTCCCACTAAGCCCAATGCCCAGAATTGGAATTGATAAGGATTTTCTTTCGCCAAGGCTTGTGCTTCACTGAGGACAGTCGGCTCTCCAACCACTTTATAAGTTGACTTAACTTGCTCTCCGAATGCATGTTGCAATCGAAACTTGATCAGGTTAATCGCTAAATGGGTGATGTCGATTCCAATCCAGTGCCGCTTGAGGTTTTGCGCGACTGATACGGCTGTTCCGCAGCCACAAAACGGATCAAGCACAACATCGCCTTCACTGCTGCTGGCAAGGATGATTCGCTCTAATAGTTTTTCGGGTTTCTGTGTGGGATAGCCTAGTTTTTCCGCTGCCAACGGGGAAATAGGAGGAATATCTGTCCATATTGTTCCCGGATTAACGCCTTTTTGTTCGTGAAGGTAGCGTTTTAAGTAAGGTCTGCCTGTACTTGACCACGCGATACGATTATCTGCATCCAACGCGGCTAGTTTTTCGCGTACTGTACGCCAACCCCATTCCGGCGTATAGCCTTTGTATTCATAGGTCAAGTTGGGGCGTGCTTTCATCGACTTACTGCGAATGATGTGATCGTGGCGGTAGCGTCCGCGTTCGTCGGTAAAACGATAAAATTTGTCCACATAGGATTTATCATGTGCCGCGAACACAGGATTAAATTTGAAGCCGTCTCCCGCGTAAAACAAAATCACATCTTGGACTTTTGCCCACGCTTTGCTGTCGTTATGGCTGCTGGTGCGCTTCCAAGCGATTTCGCCGCGAAAGTTTTCACGCCCAAAGATCGTATCCAACAAGATTTTGAGGTAATGACTGGCGCTTGTATCGCAGTGCAGATAGATCGAGCCTTTGGACTTCAACACACGTTTGAGTTCCTGCAAGCGGACCGCCATCATCGTCAAATAGGCGAGGGTACTGCCTTCACCTACCAGCATTTTGAGTCCCTGCATGGTCATTGCAAGTTTGCTAGGGGTTTCAACCATCGATTCATAGGTTTCAACCGCTTCTTGATCCCATGACCATGTATCTTTAAACGCTTTGATCTGCGCGGTAGAAGATTGCTTTTTCGCGTCTTTGGCGGGTTCTTCAAAGAAGATGTTGTAATCACGTTTGCTGTTGAAGGGCGGGTCAAGGTAGATCAGGTCAACACTTTCGTCTTTGACGTAGCGCCGCAAAATTTCTAAATTATCACCATAGTAAAGTGTGTTGTCCGTCATTTACCTTATCTCCCGCGCACCTGTTCTAAATATCATAACACATCAGTGATTTTCTAGTGGCAGATCACACAGGGCTGAGGCGGCGAATGATGCTGAAATAGATCGACGCGATCAACAGCACGACGGCGATTGCACACCATACCAGCGCCCACACCACAGGTGGCAAAAGGGGCGCGAATTCTCGTGAGAAGGCGGCGGCATCGTTGCTGATGTTCCCGATGGATACGCT
>JBBQRJ010000380.1:0-5078 GCA_038214955.1 Aggregatilineales bacterium
CTTGTTGTAGTCCTCGCTGCGGATGTGGGTGCCGACAAAAGAGGTTTCGTCCAGCAGCCACATGCGCTGCTCGATGATGTGGCGCTCCAGCGGCGCATCGTCCCGAAAGTCAAATATCGTTTGTACCGCTGCGACAAGCAAGATCGCAAGCTGCGGCACATGATCTTTGTTGCATCTACCGTGTGGAATCACTTCATCGCCCTGCAACGTCGCTACTATCGCTTGACAGGCAAGTACATCACGCTCACGCAGATGAATAATCATGTCTTGAAACTGCGGAAAACGCAGCGATTTTCGCTGTGGCAAGGGCTGCACTCGCAAGCCTGTCAGAATGTGTGTCGCCGCGTAGATGACGGCTACCAACGTTTCTTCAATAAACTGGCAAAAGGGCGTCCGAAGTTCAAGAAAGCCAAAAAATACAGGTCGTTCACCTTTCCGCAAAAGGGTTACAAACTGCTGGTGTACAACCAGAACGTGCTGAAAGCTAATGACAAATATGGACGAGCACGGGCGGCTGTTCAGATTGACGGCACGACCTACAAGTTTGTCCAGCAGCGCCCGATGGTCGGGGAAATCAAGACGCTGACGGTCAAGCGGGATGCTGTCGGGCGGTTGTGGCTCGTGTTTTGTGTCAAGGAAAAGATGCCGATTGCAGAAACCAGCACGGGTCAAAGCGGCGGTTTCGATTTCGGTCTCAAGATGTTCTTGACAGACGATCAAGGACGCGGCACCCCCAGTCCCCAGTTTTTCGCACAAGGCTTGAACAAAACAAGGCGGTTACATCGTCAACTCTCGCACAAAGTCGAGGGGTCAAAGCGGCATAAGCGAGCGCGGCGGGCGTTGGCGAAACACAGCGCCCACCTTGCCAACCAGCGCCGCGACTATCACTTCAAGTTAGCACATCACCTGTGTGAAGAATATGCGGTGTTGTGCTTTGAGGACTTGAACCTCGACGGGATGAAACGCTGGTGGGGAAGGAAAGTCAGCGACTTGGGTTTCGGCAAATTCCTGACCATCGTGGAATGGGTTGCCCTCAAGCACGGCAGACGCTTCGTCCAGATTAACCGTTTTTGCCCCACGACGAAAACCTGTTCAGGGTGTGGGGTGCGTCATGACCTCACCTTGCGAGACCGTGTATTGCATTGTGTCTGCGGACTGACGATTGACCGCGATCACAATGCCGCCATCAACATCAAAACCGTTGGGACATCAATGGGCTACCGGAGCGACGGTCAGACGAAGGTTCGCCTTCGCAGTCGCAATGAGGGTAGAAGCCCCCGCCTTTAGGCGTGGGGAGTATGTCACAATATTCGTAAACACGAGGCGAATTTCATTGATGATCCCGGACTTTGAGCGTCGCAAGGCAAAATACCTCCCCGTGACACAAACCCTGAACGCGGTCTTTGGTCGCCCGACATGGCGGCAGTCGTTACCAGCAATGGATGAGCTGATCGACTGCATCTTGAGTCAAAGCACGACTGACCTCAACCGTGATCGGGCTTTTGCCGCGCTCAAAGCCCGCTATACTTCATGGGAAGGGGTCATGAACGCGCCGCTGGAAGACGTGATCGATACGATTCGTCCGGCGGGGCTGGCGCATCAAAAAGCGCCGCGTATTCAGGAAGTTCTCCGCAAAATTTACGCCGAACGTGGCGAAATGTGCATCGACTTCTTGAACGATCTCCCCCTTGAGGAGGCGAGAAAGTGGCTGACCTCATTTCACGGGGTGGGTCCAAAAACGGCGGCAATCGTCCTTTGTTTTGGCTTCAATCGTGCGGCTTTTCCCGTCGATACGCACGTCCACCGCGTCGGACAACGTATCGGGTTTCTGCCCGCGAAAATCAGCGCGGATAATGCACATCCGGTTATGGAGAGCATTGTCCCGCCCGAAGATCATTATGCTTTTCATTTGAATCTGATCCGGTTGGGACGCGAAATTTGTCAGGCGCGGCGTCCCAAATGCGAAATTTGTCCGCTTACCGCTTACTGTGATTATTATAAGAGTATGACTCATGGTCAATCCTAACGTCAAAGCATCGGGGGGGATTGGGGATCACGAAATCGCCAGCGCCCGCCACAACCTGCACTTGATCAAAACCCAGATTCAAATTGGGCGCGTTGATAACGCCTTTTTAGAAAAGCAGATCGAGAAACTCAACGATTTGCTAGGGCGGGTGGACAGTGAGCATAAACACCTCAAACAGCAGGAACGGTTTGAACTGCTCTATAACGTCAGCCGACTGCTTGGCGAGTCGCTTGATTTGCAAGAAGTGTTGGATCAAGTGATGGACGCCATTTTACAACTCACAGGTGCGGAACGCGGTTTCCTCGTGCTGCGTGACGATGACGGTCAACTACAAGTCCAAGCAGCGCGTAATTTTGATCAGCAAACCCTGAGCATTGACCAGTTTATGTACAGCACGACCATCGCTAACCGTGTGTTAGACACGGGTGAATCGGTGGTGACGACCAACGCTTCGGAAGACCCGCGATTCTCCGGTCAGGACAGCGTGATCGGGCAGATGCTTCGCAGCATCATGGCGACTCCCTTGCGTGTGCGTGGGCGGGTGATCGGCGCGATCTATGTGGATAACCGCGCCGTGACGGGCTTGTTCGATGAATCGAACCTTGCCGCGCTGGATGCCTTCGCGGGGCAAGCCGCCATCGCCATTGACAACGCGCAGTCGTTCAGCGCAACGGATCAAAAGCTGGCGGATCGCGTCGAAGAACTGCGCCAACTGAGACGAATCGACTTGCAGTTGAATGAAAACCTTGACGTAGAACGGGCGATGCAGTCTACGCTAGGGTGGGCGTGTCGTTTATCTGACGCGGGCTATGGGCATATGGGTTTGGTCGAAGATGGGCATATTCTTGCCATTCATCACGCGGGCATTCACGGCGACGATACGCAGCCTTTCTATCTGGAAAAGCTGTATCCCCAAGCATTGGGTGTCGTCGAGTCGGGCGAGAGCGCCAATCTGTTCGATGAAGGACGCGGGCAGGGCGTCTTGATCATCCCCGTGCAGCGTAAAGGCAAGGTCTTTGCGGTGATCGTGCTGCGCCGTGACTCACCGTTTAACATGGAACAAATGGAAATGATTGAGCGCGTGGTCGCACGGGCGGCGGTTGCCATTGAAAACGCCCGTCTGTATGCCCAACTGCAAGCGGCGGATCGTGCTAAAAGTGAATTCGTCGGGACAGTCGCGCACGAACTCAAAGTGCCTATGAATATCATCCTAGGCTACGCCGATCTCACGCTGATGGATGGTGGGTTGCAGGAACAGCAGGAACAATTCTTGACCCGTATTCGAGACGCGGTCAAGCGTATGGAAATGCTCGTGTCTGACCTATCGGACATCAGCCGCATTGAGAGCGGTCATTTCTTCATGAACGAAAGCCGCGTCCAAATTGATGATGTGATACAGGCGGTGAGGGACAACATCATCAACCAGATTAAAGCGCGTAATCACGCCTATGTGGAACACATCGCGCCGAATTTGCCCGCGCTGCGTGTGGATTACTACCGCTTGCTGCAAGTGCTGACCAACCTCGCCAGCAATGCCTACAAATATACGCCTGACGGCGGCACAATCACGTTGACCGCCATTCCAAACCGGGATCGAGTCGAATTTAGCGTGCAGGACAGCGGAATCGGCATGACACCCGATGCGATCAAGAAGTTGGGGACAAAATTCTGGCGTGCCGACGACGATTTCACCCGTTCACAGCCGGGAACAGGGTTAGGCTTTGCGATCACAGCGAACCTCGTGCGGCAAATGGGCGGGGAAATTGTGATCGAAAGCGAAGTTGACAAGGGTAGCAAATTCACCTTTAGCGTACCCAGTGCGGAGGTGGGCGCATGACGGCACTTGAACAAGCGCAGTCGCTGTTAGACGAACTGCATCAAGGGGCGCAAAGTGGGGCGCTCATCCCGTTTCGGCTGCCGGGTCAAATTCAGGCGATTCAAGACTTGCTGACCCAAGCCGCCGAAGAAGCGAAAGCGCGTGAAGCAGAGATCGCCGCTGCTGTTGTGCCGCCCGATGTCGAAACCTTCCTGAAAGAACAGGCGGGCTTTTTCGGTCATGCGATTCACGAACTTCGCACGCCTATGACCAGCATTCGCGGCTACGGCGATATGTTGGGCAGCGGGGCAATGGGGGCGCTCAACGACATGCAAAAGCAGTTCGTGGATACGATCCGCACGAACTCGCGCCGCATGGAAACTCTGCTCACCGATGTGAGCGATATGAACAAACTGCGGGCGGGAACGCTTCGCATCAACAACAAAATGGATATGTTCAAGAATATCGCCATGATGGTCGAAAAGACGGCGCGTCCGCTGGCGGAAAGCCTCAGCAAAACGCTGACAATTGATGTGCCACAGGGTTTGCCGCTGCTCAACCTGGACGGCGAACTGCTGGCGAAGGCGATCTATAAGCTGGTGGAAAACAGTTTGCGCTATTCGGGCGAAAACGCCGAAGTGATTGTGCGTGGCGGGGCGGAAGGCAACGATCTGCTGATTGCGGTCATCGACACGGGCATCGGGATGTTGCCCGAAGAAGTGGCGCGACTGGGGGAAGTCTATTTCCGGTCAGACAATGAAACCGTTCGCTCCTTCAAGGGGAGCGGTTTAGGGATTCCCGTCGCTTATGGCTTGATCGGCTTGCTAGGCGGGACGGTCAGCGTCGAGAGCCAACCCGAACAAGGCACGACCTTTATCATCAGGACTCCGGGGATGCGCTGATGCATTACGCACAGGCGATCACTGTTCTGCGTAAGATGCAGTCCGCCGCGCCGCCCACCGCCGCCGCACGTTTAGGCGATGTGGTCGAGCTGTTGATCGCTCTGTACGATGAAAATGCCGCGCTGAAAAATCAGCCCGCGCCGCTGCCCGCCCCACTCGTCACGGGCGTGCTTTCTGACCCCGTTGGGACGGGTGTGCTTCCGCCTCTGCCATCCCCACCTGCTGAGTCGCTGCTCCCGCAAACGGTTGAAGTGCTGCTGCCCGTGCTGACCGTCTTGCGTGGGCAGATCGCCGCCGTGCGGACAGGTCGGTTAGGGCGCGTCAACGCGGAGCA
>JBBQRJ010000381.1:0-5017 GCA_038214955.1 Aggregatilineales bacterium
GGCGATAAAGACTAAAGACCGACTGTGAAGCAACCTTCTTTCCCCTTTATCTTTGCGTCTTCGCGCCTTCGCGCCTTTGCGTTGAGTCTTTGCTTTGCTCTACCTAAACAGGTTGATCGGTGTGGGTGTGAAGTCCGGGAATACATCACTGACCGCTGCATTGTTCAGCCGCCGCGTGAGCAGTTCCGACAACACATCGCGGTAATCCGTCGTGACCGCGAGATCGCCATTATCGAGCGCCTCATCATGCAAGCCTGACCAACGCGCCACAACCGGCGTTTCGATCACGTTGCCACCCATGAGCAGCATTGCCCCACCGTGACCGTGATCCGTGCCGCCGCCGCCGTTTTCCTGCAAGCGCCGCCCGAACTCCGACATGACCACCACAGACACGCCGCGCAACTCATCGCCCATATCCGCGTGGAACGCCGCCAAGCCGTTGGCAAGGTCAGCCAGCAAACGCGCCTGTTGACCTTCGCCCGCGCCTTGATTCACATGCGTGTCCCACCCGCCAAGATCGATACACGCCGTCTCTAAGCCGACATCAGCGCGAATCAAAGCTGCCGTTTGTCGCAGCGCCAAGCCGAACTCGCTTTCGGGATAGGTCGCGCTGTTGGACGGGATATAACCCGCGTAGTGGATGCTGCCAATTAGATCAATGGCGGAACGGGTCGCCATCGCAGACTCGTAGATCGAACCCGTTTCGAGCGCGTACAAGGCATTCAACGTATTGAGCATTCGCGCCGCTTCGGTCACATCGCCGCCGAGGTGATAATCTACAATCGACTTGAGCGCGACGGGTGAAATCGTGCCTCGTAAAGACTGCTGCACCGACGCGCCCCACCCAATCGCACGGAGCGGTGATGTATTGCCCGTGTTGAGTGTCGCTAAATGCCGCCCAATCCAACCCGTAGCGAGGCTGTAATCGCCGGGTGTGCCGCGCTCCATATAATCCATCGCTTCAAAGTGTGAGCGCGTGTCGTTCGGTGATCCGGTGGCGTGGATCGCCAGCATATCGTGTTCTTGAAAGATCGGCACAAGCGGATTGAGCGCCGGATGCAAGCCGAAAAAACCATCGAGATCAAGCGCCCTCAGACCCGCATCGGCGCTGCTGTCATCGGGACGTGGGATCGCCAGTTGGGGACGTGCCGCGTAATAGGCATCTTCGCCGTGCGGCACAACGATATTGAGTGAATCGGCACCGCCGCGCAGAAAGACCGCGATCAGCACATCACCGCGCACCGCTTGACCCTGTGGCGCAAAGGCGAGGCGGGGCATCCATGCGGGGAGCGCCGCGCTTGCCGCCGCTGCGCCTGTCAGCGCCGCGCCGCCGCGTAGAAAGTCACGGCGGGAAAGTGTTTTAGAGGACATAGCATCTCTCCTGAAAGATTCTAGTCGATTAACCTCACCCCAACCCCTCTCCGAACGGAGAGGGGCTTTGCTTGTCTCCCCCTCTCCTTTTTCGGAGAGGGGGTCGGGGGGTGAGGTCGTTTTATCGGTACTGGTATGCAGGGGTCGCCAGCAGCAGCGAAATCCCGGCGGCGATTTGCACCTCACCGTTTCCCGGCGTGGTGTTGACGAAATCCATCACGATCCCCAATTCAGCATCCGTGAGCGAACGCCCGAATAGGTAACGTGCTATATAGGTAATCACCGGTTCAGGCTCAATCGCCACGCCTTCGGAAGTCATCAAATCCACGAGCGGCGCAACGTCTGCCTGAGCGCCGGGAATCCCGTTGCCGCCCACTGCAACCGCCACATTCCAGCGCGGCAGCAAGCTCGACATCCAAGCACCCGCCACATCCGGGAAGCCGTTCGGTGCGGGCCACGTAAACGGAATGTTGCCCATCTGGTCGAGCGGGTCATGCGCGGCGCGTAAAAAGCGTTCCGGGTTCTGAATGTCATAGTTGAATGGGCGCAGTGTGCTGATCAGGTATTCATACGGCTGTTTGAACTTGGGCGGCGCGTCCCAAAACTCTTGCGAAGTCAAGATTACGCGCAGCACCTGACGAATATCGCCGCCGCTGGCAAGGTAGGCGACTGCCCCCGCTTCGATCACCGAATCGGGCGGAAAATCGCTGATGAAGCGCCGCGCCAACTTCAGGCTGATCCTGCGGGCGGTTGAAGGATGCGCCGCGAGGATGTCTAGCACCCGTTCGCCGTCCTGCTCGAATCCGCGCCGCGCAAACGTTTCGCCCAGAATGGTTTTCGCGCCGGGATCGTGCATGAACCCCCGAAAGCGAAAGTTGATCGCGCCGCCCTCTGCCCGTTCCCGCTCAACCGACCATCCTGTGAATGCCCGCGCCACTTCCTGCACATCGGTTTCGGTGTAGCCGCCGTTCACGCCAAGCGTGTGCAGTTCCATCAATTCGCGGCTGTAATTTTCGTTCGGGATGTCCTTGGTGCTTTGCGCGTTATCCAAGTAGATCAACATGGCGGGGCTGTGCGCCGACGCGCCGATCAACTGGCGAAACACACCCATCGCATGAGGACGCACAGTGTCGCGGTCATCATCAATTTTGAGGAATAACGTAGGTCCCTTGCCGATGTAAATATTGAGGTGGTCGCTGAATAAATGCACCATGCGTTCGTAAAGCTGTCGGTCAGAATAGACCGCCCGCAGTGCCGCATTCCCGATCAGCGCCGCTGACACCACTTCCCGATGATTATCGTAACGCTCTGCGAGAACCCCGCCGTTGGTGTTCAAAATATCTACGAATGGGTGTACACGGCGCACGGCTTCGCTCTCGTCTAGCGATTCGGGCGAAAGCTGTTCTTCGATGAACGCCGATGCGCCGATGCGCCGCACATGGGCGTAAAGCGCGGGCGTCACACCATAGGTCAGCCGATTGATGACGTGTGTCACAGGATCGCGTTCATCTACGCGGACGGGCGCGAACATCCCCGGCGCGGCGTCCGCCAATGTCCGCCGTATGCCATCGGTAAAGGTCGCCGTGAGCGCAAGGCTCATCGTTCCTAAAAATTGGCGTCGGTTCATGGGCAAAAAACCCTTTCTGCTGTTTGTACCTTATACGCACAATACACAGAACATGTTGCGCGGGGGTCAAAACGATGTAAAAAGAAATCCATCTATAGATGGATGAGCCTCATAAATTTTGAGCATATATTGAACGGCATAACTCACCTTACGCAAGTGGTTATTTCTGACCCCACCCCCGACCCCCCCCGAATTCGGGGGAGGGAGGCGAGCGCAGCGAGCGGGGTGGGGGTCAATCTGACACCCTGCGTAAGGTGAGTTAGTACGTTAAACTGATAGGCAGAGTGTTGGAGCATGGTGTCATGCTCCTTCTTATGTCAGGGACTCGCCTATGCTGCTTTTCTACAATGGCACGATACACACGATGGACGGCACACCTGCTGATATTGTCGTGGTGGATGACGACGGCGTGATCATCTACGCTGACGATTTGATCGGGATGCCCACCTATTCCAACCTTCGCCGGGTTGATCTTGATGGACGCACGTTGATCCCCGGTTTCAACGATGCCCATGTGCATATCTGGAAGCTCGGTTTGCTGCTCACCACACAGGTCGATGCGCGTACCAATGCCGCACCAGACATCCCGTCGATCATTCAAGCGTTCAACACCCGCGCCGCCAAAGTGCCGCCGGGAACGTGGATCACCGGACGCGGCTACAATGAAGCCGAATTACCCGAACATCGTCACCTCACCAAGCATGACCTTGACCTCGCCAGCCCCGATCACCCGATTGCGCTCACCCGCACCTGTGGACACATGATCGTCGCCAATACGCTGGCGCTGCAACTGGCGGGGATCAATGCGGACACGCCGAACCCGTCCGGCGGCGTGATCGTGCATGACGACTCTGGCGAACTAACCGGTTTGGTGCAGGAAACGGCGATGGGTTTGATCACCCGTGTGCTGCCTGAACCCGACGACGAAACGATGGGGCGGGCAATCCGTGAGGCGATGCATCACCAACTGCGCTTGGGGATCACCAGCGCAACGGATCCGCTGCTCACACCCTCGCATGTGCGCGTGTATCGCCAGTTGGAACACGATGGCGATATGCCCGTGCGCGTCAACGGTTTGCCGATTCGCCGTCCTGATGGCGTAGAGAAGATCACCTATCCCCTCCCTGAAAAATATGTCAGCGAAACGCTGCGAATCGACTGCGTGAAGTTCTTCGCGGACGGCGGCTTAAGCGGCGCGACTGCTGCGATCAGCGTGCCGTATAAAGAGACAGGGACTCACGGTGTTTTACGCTTCGAGACGGATGAACTGTTTGAACTGGCATGGGAAGCGCACGCCGCCGGATTCCGAATCGCCACCCACGCGATAGGCGATGTGGCGCTGGAACAGGTGATCAGCGTGTATGAAGCACTTCACCGTCGCCAACCGGGGCTGAGTCACCGCATTGAGCATGTCGGCATTGCCAGCGCCGACCATTTGGGGCGTATGGCGGCGATCAATGCAGTAGCCGTGCCGCAGAGCGTGTTCTTGTATGCGCTAGGGGCAAATTATCGGCGCTACCTGCCCGATGCGTTCATCCCACGCCTATTTCCGATCCGTGACATGATCGATGTTGGGCTGACGGTTGCGCTCAGTTCTGACGCGCCTGTCGTGCCGAACGATAACCCGTTGTTGGGCATGAAAGCGGCGATAGATCGCTGTGATGCGGCGGGGCAACCGTTCAACACGGATCAGGCGATCACCGCTTATGAAGCCCTGTACGCCTACACCATGGGCGGGGCGCTTGCCAGCGGTGACAGCGAAACACGCGGCAGTATCACAACGGGCAAATGGGGTGATCTAGTCGTGTTGAGCGGCGATCCGTTAGCGACTGATCCGGCTGATTTACCTAACATCCAAGTTGAGCAAACGTATGTCGGTGGGCGCTTAGTCTACGAACGTTAAAAGGAAAAAATTGTGAGTCAGCACAATTCGTATGATCTGTATGAGCGGTATCTCGTCCCGGCGATGTTCGTCCCCGCCGCGCAGGAATTGGCGCGGGTCGCCCAACCGCAGCCGGG
>JBBQRJ010000382.1:0-5003 GCA_038214955.1 Aggregatilineales bacterium
CCCGACCCCTCTCCCAAAAGCAGGAGAGGGGAGACAAACAAAAATGGAGAGGGGGAGATAAGAAGGACGGACGCGATGTATCGCGTCCCTACAAAAACTCGGAGAAGGTAGGTAGAGAGTATGGACGACGGCGTAGTTGAACAAGATGTAGTGCTGATTTTTGACACGACCTTGCGTGATGGTGAGCAAAGTCCCGGCGCATCGTTGAGCAGCGCGGAAAAACTGGAAATTGCGCGTCAGTTGGCGCGGTTGGGCGTGGATATTATCGAGGCGGGTTTCCCGGCTACGTCACCTGATGATCTCGCGGCGGTGCAGCGAATCGCCCGTGAAGTCGGGCAGGGTCAAGGACAAGGGCAAGGACAAGGGGCGAACATCCCCACGATTTGCGGGTTGTCGCGGGTGGTCGAGAAGGACATCCTCGCGGCGTGGGAAGGCGTGAAAGATGCCACTAAGCCACGTATCCATACGTTCATGGGTACGTCAGATATTCACCTGCAATATCAGACGGGTTGGACGCGCCAGCAAGGGTTGGACGCGGTACGGCGCGGGGTGACACTCGCTGCAAGCCTATCACGGGATGTCGAATTTAGCCCGATGGATGCCGGACGGACTGATCCGCAATATCTGCTTGATGTGTGTGCGCTGGCGGTTGAATGCGGCGCAACAACGCTCAATATCCCCGACACGGTGGGCTATGTGACGCCGATTGAATGGCATAATGTGATCGCCCGTTTGATCGCGGAAACGCCGAATGCGGGCAAGGGCAGCGACGTGATCTGGTCGGTTCATTGTCACAACGATCTCGGTTTGGCGACGGCGAACACGCTGGCGGGTGTGCTGGCGGGCGCTCGACAGGTCGAAGTCACAATCAACGGGATTGGCGAACGGGCGGGGAATACCAGCCTTGAAGAAGTGGTGATGGCAATCCACACGCGCCCGCTGTACTACAACCTGACAACGCATATCAACACGCGGGAAATCGTCAAGACCAGCCGCATGGTCAGCAACTATACCGGAATCCATGTTCAGCCGAATAAAGCGATTGTCGGCGGGAATGCTTTCGCCCATGAAGCGGGTATCCACCAAGACGGAATGCTCAAGAATGCCAGCACGTATGAGATCATGACGCCGGAAAGCGTCGGGTGGTCGCAGAGTCGTCTGGTGCTAGGCAAACACAGCGGACGCCATGCGCTGCGCGTGCGTATGGAAGAATTGGGCTATGCGTTAGACAAAGAAGGCTTGAATCAGGTGTATGACCGATTCAAGATTCTGGCGGACGCCAAGAAGAACGTCACCGACGCGGATTTGACGGCGTTGATGACGGATGAACTGCACAAGCCGCAAGAATTCTATCGCCTAGAAGATATTCAGGTGATGTGCGGCACGATGGGAATGCCGACGGCAACGGCGAAAATCTCCAGCGGCGACGGCGAAATGCACATTCACGCGGCGGTTGGGACGGGTCCCGTTGATGCGTGCTTCCGTGCGCTGGACGGCGTGATCAACTGCCCGAATAGGTTGATTGAGTACAGCGTACACAGCGTCACCGAAGGGATAGACGCGCTTGGTGAGGTGACGGTGCGCATTTCTACGCCGGACGGGGCGCGGTCTTTCGGCGGGTATGGTGCGGACAGTGATATTATCGTCGCCAGCGTGAAAGCGTATCTGGCGGCGCTCAATCGGATGATCGCGGGGATGGGGTTGGGTGTGGTCAAGCCGGAGGGTGAAGCGGCAACGGTGGGGATCAACTGACCTCACCCCCGACCCCTCTCCCAAAAGCAGGAGAGGGGAGGAAAGAATAGCCTCACCCCCGACCCCTCTCCCAAAAGCAGGAGAGGGGAGGAAAGAGAAGATGGTAAAGGGTATGTGTTGAAAACGATTGGGATGATAGGTGGGTTGAGTTGGGAATCGTCGGCGGAATACTACCGGATGATCAATGAGGCGGTGAAAAGCCGACTCGGTGGTTTGCATTCGGCGCAAACGCTGATGTTCTCATTCGATTTCGCGGAGATTGAACAGCTTCAGCATGAGGGACGCTGGGATATTGCGACTGAACGCATGATTGACGCGGCGCAACGGTTGGAACGGGGCGGCGCGGATGTGCTGATCATTTGCTCGAATACGATGCACCTTATGGCGGAACAAGTGCAGGTGTCGATCAGCATTCCACTGATTCATATCGCAGACCCGACAGCCGAAAGAATCAAGGCGGCGGGGTTGCGGCGAGTCGGCTTGCTGGCGACGATCTACACGATGGAGCAGGATTTCTATCGTGGGCGGTTGACCGATCAGCATGGGTTGGATGTGATTGTGCCGAACGCGGAGGATCGCCAGATCGTGAACCGGATCATCTTTGATGAATTGGTGTTAGGGGTGATCAAGCCGGAGTCGAAATTAGAATACTTGCGTGTAGTCAGTAGTTTGATCGCGCAAGGGGCGGAAGGCGTGATCCTCGGATGCACCGAGATTGGGTTGCTGATCAAGCAAGCGGACTGTCCGATTCCAGCGTTCGATACGACAGAGATTCACGCGCTGGCGGCAGTCGAAATGGCGCTTGAAGCACAAAGCTAGAAGCACAAGAGATTTAACCACAGAGAACACAGAGAACACAGAGACAAGAAAGACAAAGCAAGAAAAAAGCAAAACGAGAAAAGAAGGAAAGAACTAAGTGGCGAAGACGCTGTTTGAGAAAGTATGGGAGAGTCACCTTGTTCGTCCGCAGACGAACGACCTTCCCGCCGTATTGTATATTGACCTGCACCTCGTGCATGAGGTGACAAGCCCGCAAGCGTTCACCGAACTGCGTCAACGCGGGATCAAGGTGCGCCGTCCTGATCGCACGCTGGCAACGATGGATCACAGCACGCCGACGACTCCGCGCAATGCGGACGGGATCATCCCTGTGACTGATTTGCAGGCGGCGGCTCAACTGGACGTGATGCGTAAGAACTGCGCTGATTTCGGCATTCAGCTTTATGACTTGGGGACGCGCAATCAGGGAATCGTGCATGTGATTGGACCCGAACAGGGTTTCACACAGCCGGGTATGACGATTGTGTGCGGCGATAGTCACACCAGCACACATGGCGCGTTCGGTGCGCTGGCGTTTGGCATTGGTACGAGCGAAGTGGGTCATGTGCTGGCGAGCCAATCGCTGTTGCAGAACGTCCCCAAGACGATGGCTGTGCGCGTCGATGGTCGGCTTGAGGATGGCGTGACCGCGAAAGACATCATTCTGGCGATCATCGCTAAGATTGGCGTGGGCGGCGGCACGGGTTATGTGTTCGAGTACATGGGCGAGGCGATCCGCGCCGCGTCGATGGAAGGGCGCATGACGATCTGCAATATGTCGATTGAAGGCGGCGCACGGGCGGGCATGATCGCGCCGGATGATACAACTTTCAATTACTTGAATGGTCGCCCCCATGCGCCGCAAGGTGAAGCATGGGATCGGGCAGTTGAGGGCTGGCGCAAGCTGCCCACTGACGAGGGTGCGACTTTTGACAATGAAGTGATTTTGAATGCGGACGATCTTGTGCCGATGATCACCTATGGGACGAATCCCGGTATGGGTATCAAAATCACGGGGCGCGTCCCTGACCCGATGGCGATGGGCGATCTGTCGCAGCGGATGGCGCTGGAAAAGGCGCTGACGTACATGGGCTTACAGCCGAATCAATCGCTGTTGGGTAAGCCTGTGGATGTGGTGTTCATTGGAAGCTGCACCAATTCGCGGATTGGCGATTTGCGTGAAGCGGCGAAGTACATTCAAGGGCATCGCGTAGCAGACAACGTGCGTATGATGGTCGTGCCGGGTTCGCAGCAGGTCAAGGCGCAAGCCGAAGCCGAGGGACTGGATCGCATCTTTAGAGAAGCGGGCGCGGAATGGCGCGAAGCGGGCTGCTCGATGTGCATTGCCATGAATGGCGATCAATTGCAGCCGGGACAGTACGCCGTTAGCACGAGCAACCGCAATTTCGAGGGGCGTCAAGGCAAGGGTGGACGTACTTTCTTAGCGAGTCCGCTTACGGCGACGGCGACGGCGATCACGGGTGTGGTGACTGACCCGCGTGAACTCGTGCGCGAATTGGTGACGATTTAACAACAGTTAAAAGTTAAAAGTAGAAAGTCAAAAGTGAAGAGCGCCTCATCCCCGACCCCTCTCCCAGAAAAGAGGAGAGGGGAGAAGAGAGGGGAGAAAAGAGCGCCTCACCCCCGACCCCTCTCCCAAAAGCAGGAGAGGGGAGAAAGAATCGCTGAAATGTATGAGGCACAGGGAGAAAATGATGGAACCAATCACAACGTTTGGGGGCAAGATCGTTGCCCTGCCGATCAATGACACGGATACGGATCAAATTATACCGGCGCGATACCTGAAAGTGACTGATAAGGCGGGCTTAGGATCGGCGTTGTTCTCTGATTGGCGCTACAACGCCGATGGATCGCCCAAGCCGGAATTTGTGCTGAATCAACCGGAGCATCAAGGCGCGTCGGTGCTGGTCGGCGGACATAATTTTGGCTGCGGAAGTTCACGCGAACATGCGCCTTGGGCGCTGGTGGGCGCTGGCTTTCAAGCGGTGGTCAGCACGTATTTCGCAGATATTTTCACCAGCAACGCGCTCAAGAACGGGTTGATCCCGATTGTGGTGGATGAAGATACGCATAAGCAGTTGATCAGCCTAGCGGAAGAAGACCCAACGACTACGGTCACGGTTGATCTGGAAACGCAAACGCTCACCCTGCCTGATGGTCGCGGGGTGGCGTTCCCGATTGACGGATTCTCGAAGCATTGTTTGCTAAACGGCGTCGATCAACTGGGGTATTTGCTGATGCTTGAGAACGAGATCGCTGCATATGAGAACGAACATCCGGCGCGAGTCAAGACGGTATAAGAGACACCTCACCCCCAACCCCTCTCCGAAAAGAGGAGAGGGGAGAAAAGAGCGCCTCACCCCCGACCCCTCTCCGAAAAGAGGAGAGGGGAGAAAAGAGCGCCTCACCCC
>JBBQRJ010000383.1:0-4986 GCA_038214955.1 Aggregatilineales bacterium
GCCGACGTGATAGTGGATCGACGGCGTACGCTGGCGGGCGAGGCGGACCAGCGGCTCAGCGGAGAATAATCGGCAAGCTGAATAATCGAACGTCCATCTTTAGCACTTTTACCTACTTTGCATTCAACAATCCAAACTTGACCTTGAGCATCTTTCGCTACGAAATCAGCTCTTCCATAAGAAGGCATCCGAACTTCGTGTTGATAATCGTAATTATGTTCGTGCAGCCAATTTGCTACCAATTGGTGAAACTGTTTTTCGTTCACTTATTACCCCTAACACTATAAATATAATAATAACACAAAAATAGTATAAGTGGTATCTATAACATCGAACACTACCCCACTTTTGTGATCTAAACGTGTCAAAATGCTTAATTTTGGAAGGAGTCAGGAACACCAGGATTTGGTCGCAGTTCTCAACCCTACAACGCACAGCACATTCGAGTCGTATAATCATCTAAATCCGTTGAACCGAGGCAACCCTAAAAATGGTTATGCGTCCAGCAATCGACTTTAGCCCGCTCTCCCCCGAATTTCAGGCGAATCCATATCCGTTTTACGACATGCTGCGCGACAACATGCCGATCTTCTTCTGGCAAGATTGGGGCATGTGGTTTTTGACCCGTTACGAAGACTGCTCGTTTGTGCTGCGCGATCCGCGTTTTGGGCGCGAAATCCTCAAGCACATGACGCGGGAAGAACTCGGTTGGGGCGAAGTGCCGGATAACCAAAAAGCGTTAGTAGAAGTAACCCATGCATGGATGTTATTCCGCGACCCGCCTGACCACACCCGTATGCGCGGGTTGGTGCATAAAGCATTCACGCCGCGCATCATTGAACGACTGCGTGACCGTATTCAGGCGATCACCGATCAACTGATCGATGATGTGCTGGCAAAAGGCAGCATGGACGTGATCACAGACTTCGCTTATCCCCTGCCGATCACGGTGATCGCGGAACTGCTCGGCGTGCCGTCCAAAGATATGGCTGTGTTTCAGCGGTGGTCACGGGCGCTGGCATTCTCGCTTGAATTTACGACGGACCCCGAAATTTACGTCGCGGCGGCGACTGCTGCCCACGAGTTTGGCGAGTATCTGCGGGAACGCTTCGCGGAATGCCGCATCAAACCTCAAGACGATTTGCTGAGTGCGCTGCTTGCCGCCGAAATTGACGGTGAGAAGTTGAGCGAACAAGATTTGATCGGGACGTGTACACTTCTGCTCACGGCGGGACACGAAACGACCATCAACCTCATCGGCAACGGCTTGTACGCGCTGTTGAGCAACCGTGATCAATGGGAAAAGTTCACAGCAAACCCCTCGCTGACCAAAATTGCAACCGAAGAACTGTTGCGTTACGACAGTCCCGTTCAATTGACAAGTCGCCGCGCTCTGCAAGATATTGAATACAATGGCGTCACGTTTAAAAAGGGGCAGGAAGTCGCCACAATGTTGGGGGCGGCAAATCGTGACCCCGCCAAGTTTACTGATCCGAACACCTTGGATATTACCCGCGAACCGAATCAGCATATGGCGTTCGGCAATGGGATTCACTTCTGTTTGGGCGCACCGCTGGCGCGTCTGGAAGGTCAAATTGCGTTCGAGACGTTAGCGCGGCGCTTGCCTAACCTCGCGCTGGCGGGTGAACCTGTGCGCCGGAACACCTACCTTCTGCGCGGACTCAGCGAACTCAAGGTGACGTTCTAAAAATAACCTCACCCCCCAACCCCCTCTCCGAAAAGCGAGAGGGGGAGACAAGCAGACTCGTGAAGTCCCCTCTCCTGAATTCGGTTTAGGACAGGACAGTTTTAATAACTCAGCTTACGCAGATCGTTATTTCTGACCCCACCCCCGACCCCTCCCCGAATTCGAGGAGGGGAGCAAGCAGACTCCTGTTTGCGCCCTCCCCTGAATTCGTGGGAGGGAGGCGAGCGCAGCGAGCGGGGTGGGGGTCCAACTGACACCCTGCTTAAGGTGATGTACTAATTCACTTTGCGCCTTTGCGCCTTTGCGTTGAGTCTTTTCTTTCTTTCGCTTACTTCTACGATCCCGCCCTCAAAATTTCCACCGTAAGCTGACCGCTTGCCTGATTCCCTACCGCGTCGAAGGCAAAGGCGGTGAAGGTTTGCGTTCCCGGTGTGTCGATTTGCCACTCGAAGCCATACGGCGAGTCTTGATCTGCACCGAGTAACACGCCATTTTGATAGAACTCCACGCGATCAATCACGAGGTTGTCCTGCGCGTTGGCTTGCAGCGCCACAATCGAATCGCCGGGGAAGCGGTACACCTTGCCGATCTCAAGCGATTGCAGCGTGACTGTTGGCGCAACATTATCGACTGTGACTTGCAGCGAGTCGCTGGTACGGCTGTTGTCGGTCAACACCATCACCAGACGCACGCTGTACAACCCGTTGAGTCCGCCCGTGTTCCATATGGCAATCGGCGCGTTCGGGTCAAAGCTGGTTTGCTGCCCCACAATGTCTACCCATGAGGTCGGGCTGAGTCCCTGCCCGTATTGAAGCTGAAAATATGCCATGTTTTGCGTGTTCATCTGCGCGTAGATGTCCACCGCCCCGCCCACATAATCGAAGAACTGCGGGCGCGTGATGTGAACTAGCTCGAACACCTGCGGCACGCTCACATTGTCGTATTCTGTCGGCGGTGATGGCTGATTATTCGCTTCCCACCATTCTTGAGCCTCAGTGGGTGGCACGAAATATAAGACCTCAGTCCGCGATTCGGGCGGCGTGTTGACGGTTGCCCGCTGTCCGGTCTGGTCGTTGATTTCGACGGTTTGCCAGTAGGTATCCACGCCTCGCGGCTGAGTCCCATCAATGAACAGTTCGCGCCGCACGGGACACATGCCATTCGGCATCAAGCCCGATCTTTCGCACACCTGCATTTCAATGATGCTGTCGGGACGATCCCATGCTGTCGGCGTGATCCCGCTGTGCGCGACTTCCATCACCGCCCGCCACACGGGAGCAGCCCCGATCATGCCATACGGATCAAGCCCCATTGCCGCGCCATCCTCACGCCCAAAATGGACGGCGGTCACCAGTTGGGGCGTGTAGCCGACTGTCCAATTATCGATCCCGTCTGCCGTGACTCCGCTGATCACCGCGCCGGGGCGGGAGAGCGCCAGCGGGTTTTGCTGACCGAGCGTCGTCCAGCGCGTTTCCTGATCCGCCAGAATATCGTTGATGAGGTAAGCGAGTTTGTTTTCGAGCAGGGGCGTACAAACATCCAGCGTGCCGCAGCGGATCGCTTCTTCGCGCTCATATTCCCATATGACGCCGCCGTTCGCATCCTCGATTTGCAGCACCGCCACCGGATCACGCGAACGGAAGCCGCGTGCGGCGGGTTCAACCGGGACACCGCGCATCCCGCCCAACGAGGCGAACACCGAATAGCTGTACGCCATATCCAGCACCGATACCGCGCCGCCGCGTTCCAACAGCAAAATATCGCTGCGATTTTCATCCAGCGTATTCAACCCCAGTTGATGCGCCGTGCGTAAAATGCCCGTCATGCCGCGCTCGTGGGCGACGTTCGCCGCAGGAGGCACGAGCCATGCGCCCATTGCTTCACGTAAATTCAGCACGCCGCGAAATTGATCATCAGGGTTGCCAAACGTGTAGATCAAGCCCTGTTCCGCGCCGGGGTAACTGTTCGGCACATCGTAGACCATCGTGGCGGGGGTATCGCTGCCTAAAAACCCTTGCAGATAGACGAACGGTTGCAGAGTCATACCCGGTTGATGTTCGGCAAGGTTGACCGCGCCCACCATGCTTTTGATTTCGCCCGTCTGCGCGTCAATGACGATCAGTGACCCTTGATCGGGTGGCGCTCCGGCGGGAAGCGAGTCGATTCGGGGGAGAAATGCCGCGCCCTGACAATCGCCCGAAGGCGGCGACTCGTTGTTGAGCCGCGCCAGTTGAAGTTCTAGCACACAAACCGATTGGCTGTACAAATCGAGGTCGAGCGTCGTCACGATGCGAAGATCGCCGCGTGCGACCAACTGTCGCCCATCTAAGCCGCGCTCATTGAGGATCGCTTCGGCTTGCCGCCGCGCATACACAATGAAGTCGGGCGCAATCGGCGGGAGCGCGTTGCCGTGAATGATGCGCGTGATCGCGTTCGCCACGCTTTCATACGACTCCTGACTGATCGCGCCGATGTCGCGCATCCGTGTCAGCAAATTGGCTTGTCGTCCCCGCGCCGCCGTTTCATCATCGAACGGGTTGTATTCCGTCGCCGTTGTGATCGCCGCCAGCATCGCCGCCTCATCGAGCGAGAGATCAACCGAACGCTTACCGAAATAGGTTTGCGCGGCGGCTTCAATGCCATAGGCTTCATTGGCGTAATCATTCGTATTTAAGTGCCATTCGAGGATTTGATCCGGCGTATAGCGGCGGTTGACCTCTGCCACGAGCGCGATCTCGCGTGTGCGCTGGTCAGCAAGCGATCCCGCGTGCGAGAGCATCACGTTTCTGACCAGTCCCCCCGTGATGGTCGCATCGGGCGGCAGCGTATCGATCAACGTGTTTTGCCACAGCCGGATAAAAGTTGAGTCAAAGCCGGGACGCGCCGCCACGAGAAAATCAGCATCCTCGCTCACGAGAGTCGCGGCGACCACGTAAGGCGGCAGGGTGTTGATCGAAATCCATTCGCGGGCGGTGCTGGTCGGCGTGTAGATCACGGTTGCGCCTGTACGGTCATAAAATTCTGTCGTGCCAGCCGCCGCAAATGGATTCGCGCCCAAGTCGGGGATGTTCTGCACGGCGTTCAGGTAGATCACCGCCGCGCCGCCAAACGCCACGCCGCCGGGAATGCCGATCAGGATCAAGATCGCCACGCCAAAAATCACCGACCAGATTTGCCGCTGATTGTCGCGCCGCGTTTTTCGCTGTGTCCGGTTTTTGCGCCGCCGGATAATTTGGATTGCTGAACTCAAGGCGACTCCATTTCGACTTCACCCTAAA
>JBBQRJ010000384.1:0-4986 GCA_038214955.1 Aggregatilineales bacterium
CCAATGAGTTGGCTTTTGTCCCGAATACATGCTGGAACGTCTGCATGAACTCTGTTACTGTTGTCATGGGAAAAAGGGCTTTCTTGTTTGTTGTGATGAACTTCAAGATTATCCTTTTTCCTTAACTTGGTGCATATGGGATACCCCGTTGGGTGTCCCTACAAAGCCGCTGTTGTTGAAGCGGCTCTGATTTTTCAGATGGTTTCTGAGTAAAAACAGAGATGAGTCTTTGTTTATTTCCTCAGTCCTCAGTCCTGCTTTGACTCAGTCCTGTCTTTTCGTTACGCGGGGTCGAGTTCGTTGATCGTGCGCTCTGCCAGATCAACGCATTCGCGCAGAGTCGCGGCGTCAAAGGCGAATTTCGCGCCCGCCCGTGCGAACAATTCTGGCAGGGTTACTGTCCCGCCAAGCGCCAGCCCTGCGCGGTAATCTGCGACTGCCTGTGCTTGATCGTTCAGCGAATTGCGCCAGACCTGTACCGCGCCCAACTGCGCCAGACCGTATTCCACGTAGTAGAACGGAATCTGGAAGATGTGCAGTTTGCGATGCCAGCCTGTCACTTTTGACTCTTCCAAGCCGCTGTAGTCGATGCCCTTCATGAAGCGATCCCACTGTTCGCCCCACACGCGATCACAAGTGGCGGTATCAAGTGCCTCTTCTTGATGGGTGTATACCCAGTTCTGGAACGCATCCACGACTGCCATGTAGGGCCAGAACAGGATGATGCTCTCTAGGTGTTCGACACGGGCGCGGGCAGCATCTTCGGCGCTGGCATAGTAGCCGCCTTGCTCTTTCGTGAAGTACCGTGCGGCGATCAGTTCCATCGACATAGACGCCACTTCGCAAAATTCAATTGGTGCGCCAAGGTTGCGATAGTCCGGTAGTTTTGCGGCTTCAAAAACGTGGAAAGCGTGACCGCCCTCGTGTAACAGCGTTTGGACATCATCTTGCAGCCCGACGGCGTTCATGAAGATAAACGGGCGTTTGACGACATCGAATCCGGTACAGTAGCCGCCGGGTGCTTTGCCCTTGCGATTGGGCAAATCGAGCAACCCCTCGTTACGCATGGTGTCGAAGTAGCCGCCCAACTGCGGATCAACCTTGTGGAAAATATCTGAGGTAACGGTTTCGAGATCGGCAATATCGCTGTACGGCTTGAGTGCGCCGCGCCCTTCGGGGTCAACGTTCAAGTCCCACGGACGCAGCGATTCGACGCCTAACCGCTGGCGGCGGCGCTCGTAGATGCGCTGTGCGGCGGGTACGGCAACTTCTTCAATGGCACGGTGAAAGGTCATGCAGTCTTCGGGCGAATAATCGAACCGCTTGAAGTCGCGCCAGCGATACGAGCGATAATCCGCCATATCTGCATTCACCGCCATCTGAGTACGCAGCTTGAGGAAATTGCCCCACAGTCCGTTGAGCGTGTCACGGTCTGCTAATTGACGTTCGGACGCGAGACGCCACGCCTGTTCGCGCTTGCTGCGATCCGTATCCTGATAGATGGGCTTCATGGCGGGGAGAGTCTTTTCTTGACCTTCCCACATGACCGTTTGCGCCCCGATCACTTTATCAAACTCTGTGCCGAGCTTGCCTTCTTCGGTTTGCAGCGGCAAATTTTCATCGCGGAACAATTCGGCTTCGGCACGCATATCGCGTAGTTCGATGGCGTAGTTCGGCGGCTCGATTCCACTTTCGAGCAACCGCTGTTTCAACGCTTGACCAGCGGCTTGCGCGGGCGGAATCAAATGCTCGATATAGTTCACATAGGCTTGGGTGGATGCCTCGTCAGTGGTATCCACGGTGGTGGCGACATACAGGCGGCTGTAGGTTTCGCTAATGAGCGCATTAATCCGCGACCAGTCGGTCAGCCAATCGATCACGTTGGCGTCGGTCAGTTCACGGCTTTCGAGGTCTTTGAAATACGGCTCGATGCGTGACCATTCCCATGTTTTAAAGTCATTTACATCACTTGGAAGCTGAGAAAACATTGTTTAACCCTTCACAGTCTTTACTAGCATTAAAGATACCTCAAATGTAGAAAAAAGTTCAAAAAGGTTCACATCATTTATCACCCCATTGACGCTCTTTCTATTCGCGTGCATCATTGCTGAGGTAATTTGTCAGCCTTGATAAAGGAATGCACGTATGTCCGACCTGCTAGACCGTCTCGCCCAGATTATTCAGGATATTGTCCTCACGTTGGGGTATCCCGGCGTGGCGCTCATCATGTTTACCGAAAATGTCTTTCCGCCCATTCCGTCTGAACTCGTGATGCCTTTCGCGGGCTTTGTCGCCGGACAGGGACAGCTTTCATTCGTCGGCGTGTGGATTGCCGGGGTGATCGGCTCGGTGTTGGGCGCAGTCGTGCTGTATTACGCGGGGATGCTGCTTGGCGATGCGGTCTTGCGGCGCATTATCCGTCGCTATGGGAAGTGGCTGACCGTCTCCGAAGCCGATTATGATCGGGCGCTGCGATTTTTCGCCAAGTATGGTTCGGCAGTCGTATTTTTCGGACGCTTGATCCCCCTCATTCGCAGTATTATCTCGCTTCCGGCGGGTGCAAATCACATGCCGATGCCACAGTTCCTCCTGTTCACGACGCTTGGCTCTGCCATCTGGGGATTCGCGCTCACGTATGCGGGGCTTCTGCTGGGCGAAAATTGGGAGCAAGTGGGAGCAGTGATCGAACAGTATCAGGATGCTGTCGTCATCCTACTCGTGATAGTCGTCTTGATTTTTGCGGCGTGGTTCATCTATGCACGGCTGCGAAATCGCAATCGCCCGACGGTTGCAGAATAGCCTCACCCCACTCCCTCCCTGAATTCGGTTGAGGACTGGACACATTTAACAAACGGTTGGTTTTTGCCACTAGAGGCTAAAGCCTCCGTCTACCCAAAAGCCTGTAAGCCCTCTCAAGAGGGCTGTTTAGCCTCGTTCACGGGGCTTACTTCCCCTAGCCTGACCCTTTGAGGGTCGGGCGGCGCATCTCAATACATCTCATTTAATAACTCACCTTACGCAGGGTGTCAGTGTGACCCCCACCCCGCTCGCTGCGCTCGCCTCCCTCCCCCGAATTCAGGAGAGGGCGAAAACAGGGGTCTGCTTGCTCCCCTCCTCGAATTCGGGGAGGGGTCGGGGGTGGGGTCAGAAATAACGATCTGCGTAAGGTGAGTTATTTACTTCACAAATTTAATTGGAGGTTGTACAAATTTGCATAGACGCCGCCCAATGCGATCAGTTCTTCATGCGTCCCCTGTTCACCAATCCCACTGTCCGTCAACACGATAATGCGCTGTGCATGTCTCACAGTGGATAAACGATGCGCGATCACAAGCGTTGTGCGGTTGTTGGTCAGCTTTTCTAACGAGTCCCGAACGGCTTTTTCACTTTCGTTATCGAGTGCGCTGGTCGCTTCATCAAAGATGATCACCGGCGGGTCTTTCAGGAAAACCCGCGCAATACTCAAGCGTTGTTTTTGCCCGCCCGATAGTTTCACGCCGCGTTGACCCACATCGGTATTGTAGCCATCGGGCAGCTCGATAATGAAATCGTGGGCATTCGCTTTTTTGGCTGCCGCAACGATTTCGTCCTCGCTGGCATTCAGCTTGCCATAGCGGATATTGTCTGCGACAGTGCCAGCAAACAAATACACATCTTGCTGAACAATGCCGATACTGCCGCGTAATGAGTTTAACTTCACATCTTTGATGTTCTTGCCATCAAGCAGGATTTCGCCGTCGTTGATTTCATAAAAACGCGGGATTAACGAGCATAGCGTCGTCTTGCCAACCCCTGATGAACCCACCAATGCCACATATTCCCCAACGTTGATCTCCAGCGAAATGCCCTTCAAGATATACTGATGGTCTTCTTTGTATTTGAAACTGACCTCCTTGAAGGTGATATTTCCCTGAACGTTCTTGAGTTCTACGGCGTCCGGTGCATCCTGAATATCGGGTTCGACCTCCATAATATCCATGTAACGGCTGAACCCGGTCACGCCTTCTTGAAGCAGCCGGGCGATATTCAACGCTCGCTGGATGGGTTCAATGAGGATGCCCACACAGAGCAAATACGTCAGCAAATCGGCTAAATCCAGAGACGCATCGACAATTCCAACCGCGCCAAAAACGACAACGGCAATCGTGATCAATTGGATGAACGCAAGCATCCCCTCAGAAAAGTACGCTTCGCTCTTGTAACCTTCGCGTCTGCTCTCCAAAAACCGATTGTTTTCAACCGCAAACTTCTTTTCTTCAATCGCTTCGTTGGTAAACGACTTCACCACCCGGATACCCGACAGCGTATCTTCAACCTGTGCATTGATGTCACCGATTCGATCCCGACTTCGCCTCAAAGCGGCATTCATGCGTTTGTTGAAATAAAACGCATACACAATCATGAGGGGGATAAACAGAAAAATGATCACCGTGAGCTTAATATTGATATTGATGAGAATGATCAACACGCCAGTGAACTTCAACACCGCAATCGCAAAGTCTTCTGGTCCATGATGATAGAGTTCGGAGATGGCGAATAAATCATTCGTGATGCGCGTCATCAACTGACCCGTTTTTTGTTCGTCGTAGAAGCGAAACGACAGCTTTTGAAAATGGGCGAACAGGTCACGGCGCAGATCGCTTTCCATTTTTGCGCCCATCATATGCCCCTGATAGTCAACAAACGTGTTGCACGCCGTCTGAATGATCACCAGTCCAATCATGAGTGCGCCAACCGTATAAATTTGGTTGAGCGCATCCGGTGTATTTCCGCCTAACACATTCTGCGTGATGTATCTGGCATACAACGGAAGGATCAACGTAATTCCCGCTACCACAACCGCACAGATGAGGTCTGCAAATAACCATTTTAAATAGGGTTTGTAATAAGAAAAGAATATCCTAGTGCGTGAACTCATAACGCTTGCCCTCACCCGATCAAATGTGATCTGTACTGTTTATCGCCAGAAGCATTCTAAACGGTTCA
>JBBQRJ010000385.1:0-4976 GCA_038214955.1 Aggregatilineales bacterium
GGGCATTCCAGCAGAGACAAAAGTTGATCTTCAGCCTGCGTCCAGTGGGGAACTTGCATCAATTGTTGTTCCTTTCTCTTTGGCGATGTTCCTGAGAAAAGGCTTCAATGAGTATGCAATTATGTTTCTCAATAATGGTTATAATAACCATAGGGACGCCCAATCGGGCGTCCGGTTAATGTGAATATAGCGGATGTGCAACGGCGCGTCCATACCATTGCGTGGTTTCTAGTCGCTCTCAAAAATGCGCGTGTCAAACGCGGACAGCACCAGTTGACCGCTTACTGATTCGCCCGTCCGCACATCGACATAGGGGTTCGGGTCAAGCGTGACCCTGCGTTCAGAGTCGGCAAAATTCATCACGAACACAAAACGCCGTTCGCCGTCGGTGCGTTCGGTCACGCTGACGCCTTCGGGCAGCGGCGCGGCGATCACTCTGCGAACCTGCAAATCATCCACGAGGGTGCGGTAGAAATCATCGAGGAAAACCTGTTCCGTGCGGGCAGCGATATAGTAAGCGCGTCCCTGTCCGTAGTTGTTCACGGTGAGCGCGGGGCGTCCAGCGTAAAAGTCGCTGCCATAGGTCGCCAGCACCGTCGCGCTTTCGGCGTGGATGAGATCGCACAACGAATGAATCTTGTACTGTTCGGTCAAACCGAGCGTGTTACCCGCGTTGAGGACGAGCCAATTTTCGTCCGTCGGGTACAGCGTGTCAATTTCTTCTGACCAGATTCCCAGAACGGGGCGCAAGGGTCCCGGAAACCCGCCTAGAAAACATAAATCAGTCTCATTGACAATGCCTGACCAATAGGTCGCAATGAAGGTGCCGCCCGCCTGTACAAACTGCGTGATCCGTTCTGCAACGCCGGGACGGAGCATGTACAGCATGGGCGCAACCACCACGCGATACGAATCCAGCGGCTGCTCCATATCGATCACATCAGCGGGGATACCCTGTTTCCAGAAGGCGCGATAATGTGCCATGCAAGTATCGACATAACCGCGATCCCCGCGCATCAAGCCTTGCAAGTCGTCAATTGCCCACCGATTTTCCGTATCGAAGATCACCGCGACTTCGGGGCGCGTGGTCGTACCCACCACGTCGTCTAATTTTTCGAGGACTTCCCCGACTTCGGTCACACCACGAAACACGCGGGTATGCTCGTTTCCAACGTGATCAACAACTGCGCCGTGCAGCTTTTCCGCGCTGCCCCGACTTTTACGCCACTGGAAATACTGCACCGTGTCTGAGCCATGCGCGACGGCTTGAATCGAGGACAGCAGATGCATTCCGGGTCGTTTCAACTTGGCGTAAGGCTGCCAGTTGACAATGCTCGGCGTGCTTTCCATGAGCATGAAGGGCTTACCGCCTTTCATACAGCGGTTGATGTCGTGCATAAAGGCGATCTGTGAAGCGCGTTCGGCGTCTGTCACGTCTTGATGCCACTGCGGGTAGTTGTCCCACGACACGACATCGATATGTTGTGCCAGCTTCCAGTAATTGAGTCCCGGATACGTCCCCATGAAATTGGTCGTGATGGGTACGTTCGGTGTAAAGCGGCGCAGTGGCTCCATTTCGTGACACATGAAGTCCACCGTTTGATCGGTCACGAAGCGTTTCCAGTCAAGGTTTAAGCCGTGCAAAAGCGGCTCACCAACGGGGCTAGGCGATTCGATCTGCGACCAGTCGGTGAAGGTGTGACTCCAGAATGTTGCCCACCACGCATGATTAACCGCTTCCAGCGTGCCATATTTGCGCTGAACCCATGTGCGGAATGCTTCGTTACACAGATCACAGTGACACTCGCCGCCGTATTCATTCGAGATGTGCCACACCAGCAGCGCGGGGTGATCCTTATAGCGTTCTGCCAGTTTGGTATTGATAATCGTGACTTTTTCGCGGTACACGGGCGACGTAAAGCAGTGGTTGTGTCGTGTGCCGTGCAAATTACGCAGACGTTCGGGACGCACGCGCAGCACTTCGGGATATTTTTGTGACATCCACGCGGGACGAGCGCCGCTTGGGGTTGCCAGCACCGCAGTTGAGCCATTGTTCGCCAAGTTATCCATCGTGCGGTCAAGCCAATCGAACGTAAAGCGTCCTTCTTCCGGTTCGAGCGCCGTCCAACTGAAAATACCAATCGACGCCGAGTTGAAATGGGCAAGGCGCATCAAGCGCATGTCTTCTTCCCAAATATCAGGCGTCCATTGATCGGGGTTATAATCGGCGCCATGTAAAAAGTGTGGCACGCGGGGATTGATGGGGGGATAGCGGTTGATCAAAATGCTGACTCCTCTAAGCAATAAACGATTCTGTTGTCAGAGATTTTAGCGCGTGAGCGTTCACAATGGCACTTTTTGTCCGCGAAATTCTTTACATAACCTGAGTTTCGGATAGCCTTGACGAAATTCTCCAAGAGATAAAAAAACGTAGGGACGATGCCTGCATCGTCCGCGTTCTCCGCCCCGAAAATCAGCGGACAGCGCTTGCGCTGTCCCTACAAAAGGTTGGTTTTCAGTGGAAATCTCAAGAAAACCGATCCGAAACTCAGGTTACATAAGCTCAGGGTTTAGCTCATCAGGCACGAATGCATGGAATCGATGGATATGCGAATATGAACGGTTAGAATGTTCACTCAGTCCATGCATATCATTGCGTTTTTAATTTGTATTCTATAAGGGCGAGGTTATTCTAAATAGAGTGGTTGAGTTTTAAAGGGAGGATATAGATGTATGGGAGATTTTCAATCAAACTGCGTTTGACCCATGACCGCAAGACTAGCTTGCATCATGCGGTGATCGATCAGGATTTTCCCGGTACGATTCTGCACGATTTCAATGCGGTGCTTAACTTGTTTCGAGAGACCAAACAAATACTCACTCCGGCGCATCAACTGACCTTGAACACTGTAAAGGCGATCAACCAACGCCTTAAACACCCGCTTCAGCTTGCGTTGAAACGCCCTGTTCAGAAATCGTATCCCCATATTCACGGGTTGTATTTGCTGATACGTGCTTCCGGGCTGACCTATGTGAATGCAACAGGTAAACAACTTGGGTTAAGTGTTGACGAAACTGCTTACGCTCAGTGGGTCAGTTTGAATGATACGGAACGCTATTTCAGCTTGTTGGAAGCGTGGTTGCTGCGTGGCTATGCAGAGATTCTCGGTGATGATAGGCGTCCTACATGGGATAGACCCGATAATTTTGACAGCATTCTCCGTTTTTTTGACTTTCATGATCTGGAAAATAAGCCGCTGCTTATCGGAAAACACGATGAAAAAGATCAACTAAAGTATACACTGGGTATACATAATCTGGGGCTTCTGCATCTTTTCGGCTTAATTAGTGTGCAGGCAGGCGCATCCAAGCCGAACGAGGGTTGGAATATTGAGCAAATTTCATTGACGCCTTTCGGTGGGGCGCTGCTTGCGCTGCTCAACACAGAGTTGCCTAGCCTTATAATAAAATACTTCAACGGTGAAGAGAATGATGAATCTGAGGTTGATAGTTTGAAGCACACACTTCGACCCTATTTTCCGGCATGGCAGAACAATTTTACCCTGCCTGAAACGCCGTTTACTGCTGGAATCTACGTTTTTAAAGTCTCGCTTGGCAATGTTTGGCGTCAGATTGCAATTGACGCCAATGCCATCTTAGATCAGTTTGCCTCGGCTATTTTGGTTTCCGTAAATTTTGATGATGACCATTTGTACGAGTTCAGTTATCGAACTCGGTTGGGTCGGTGGCAAAGAGTTTCACATCCCTATTTACAAGATGAACTGTGGACATCTGAAGTTCGTATCGGTGATTTGCAATTAATGGTTGGGCAAACCATGACTTTCCTCTTTGACTTCGGGGATAACTGGGAATTTGATGTACGGTTGGAGGCGGTTGAGTCCAACGGTCAAATCCAAGATGTCGAAATTCGTGCCTCACATGGCGAAGCGCCAGAGCAGTACCCCGGTGGGGATGATGATTGGGAATTGTTTGATGGTGATGAAGATGAATGAGTACCAAATATGAATCCGAAACAGTTGGTGACTACGCTTGGCTCGAAAACTGCCGATGAACTCGGCATGATTCTGCCGCACGAACACGTTTTTGTTGACCTGCGTGATATGGAGACTCCCGGTTTTGCCCAAGCCGATCCCGCTGATGTGATCGCGCTCATGGCGCCGGAAATCGAGCGTGCGAGGGTTGCGGGTGTCTCCGCGATTGTCGAATGTACCCCTGTCGGGGTCGGACGCAGAGCCGATATTCTCAAGGCAGTCTCCGACGCGACTCAGTATCCGTTGGTCGTCCCGACGGGCATTTATCGTGAGCCGTGGATTCCAGTGTGGGCGCAAGACGCCAGCATGGAAACCCTGCGCGATTGGATGCTCCACGAATTGCAGGATGAAATCGAGTCCTCTGGCATTCGGGCGGCTTGGATTAAATTGAGCGCGGGGGATGACGGTCTGACGGCGTGCGAAACGAAAATCCTACGCGCCGCCGCCGCTGCTGGAATCGCCACAAATGCCGTGATCGGCAGTCACACCATTCGCGGGCGCGTCGTCAACGACCAACTGGCGATCATCGAAGCGGCGGGTTATCAGCCAGACCGCTTCATCTGGATTCATACACAGGCTGAACCGGATTTCGCCTTGCATCTGGAAATGGCAGGACGCGGCGCATGGATCGAATATGATTCGATTGGCAGCGACGGCGGGCGTGAAGATGACCTCCATATTGACCGTATTCAGCGCGTATTGGATGCTGATTTAGGCGATCATCTGTTGTTGAGCCATGATCGCGGGTGGTATACCCCCGCCGAACCGGGCGGCGGCATCCCTAAGCCATTCACATACCTCAGTGACCACTTCTTACCCAAACTGCGGGCTGCGGGTATTGATGAAGCGACCCTACGCCAACTCACAGTCGATAACCCGTTTCGAGCGTTTGCTCGTTAACAACTCACCTTACGCAGGGTGTCA
>JBBQRJ010000386.1:0-4966 GCA_038214955.1 Aggregatilineales bacterium
AACATAGAGTAACTGCCGTAGGGACGCGATTTATCGCGTCCGTTGTTTTTATTTACACACCTTACGCAGGGTGTCAGTTTGACCCCCACCCCGCTCGCTGCGCTCGCCTCCCTCCCCCGAATTCAGGGGAGGGCGCAAACAAGAGTCTGCTTGCTCCCCTCCGCGAATTCGGGGAGGGGTCGGGGGTGGGGTCAGAAATAACGATCTGCGTAAGGTGAGTTATTTACACACGGACGGCATGTATGCCGTCCCTACAAAAACAGGGAAATCCACATGCAAAAACCGAATCTCTACCCCCTCGTCATGACTCCGTCGCTGCATGTGAAAGTGTGGGGCGGGCGGCGCTTAGAAACGATGATGGGCAAATCGCTCCCTACCGATGAACCCTACGGCGAAGCGTGGGAAGTTCACGATACGGCAGCAGTCGCAAATGGGGCGCTGGCGGGTAAAACACTGGGCGAGGTGCTGTCGCTGTACGGGCATGATCTCGTGGGCGAGAAAAACGACCCCGCGCTCGGCTTTCCGCTACTGGTCAAGTTGTTAGACGCAACAGATTGGCTGTCGGTGCAGGTTCACCCCAACGACGAACAGGCGCAGCGGTACGATCAACAGCCACGCGGCAAAACGGAAGCATGGTACGTTCTCAACGCGGACGAGAGCGCTCAATTGGTCTACGGCATGAAATCGGGCATGAGCGGCGAGGAGATGGAAGCGGCGATCCGCGAAAATCGGCTTGAGCCGCTGCTCAACATGGTTGAAGTGCAAGCCGCTGATGCGCTGTTCGTATCACCGGGGACGGTTCACGCGCTGGGACCCGGCTTGCTGATCTACGAGATTCAGCAGTCGTCCGACTTGACCTATCGCCTGTACGATTGGGGGCGCGTGGGCTTGGACGGTAAGCCGCGTGATCTTCACATTGAAAAAGGCGTGGCAGTCTCGATCACCGCGTATACGCCGAATGTAAAGCGCGGGGATGTCAATCGTGTCCTTGTGGAATGTCCCTATTTCCGCACGAGCGTGAGAATCTTTGACGGCGAACTGGTGGTTGTCCCAACGGAAGCGGCGTTCCATTTACTCACCGTGATTGACGGGGCGCTGACCGTTGAAGCGGAGGGCGTGAGCGAATCGCTGGTGAAAGGTCAATCGGCGGTGATTCCGGCATCCATTTCGTCCTATACGGTGGCGGGGTCGGGCAAACTGCTCACATCGTACCAACCCTAACCTCACCCGATTCTTTGTAGGGGCGGGGCAATGTCCCCGCCCGTGACATTGGGCGACTACGTTTGCCCTGAACGTTGGGTCGCCCTCTAATCCCTATCCTGTCCAAAGTGCGTTATAATACGAAACCTAGTCAACTGCCAGAGATGAATTTCTTGTGGACGCTCAACAGCTTATCGAACAAGCCCACCGCGCCGCCCAAAATGCTTACATCCCTTACTCAAAGTATCCGGTAGGCGCGGCGCTGCTGTCCTCCAACGGGACAGTTTATTTGGGATGCAATGTCGAAAATGCGTCGTACCCGGTTGGCATTTGTGCAGAACGGGTCGCCCTCGTCAAAGCGGTGAGCGAAGGCGAACGCACCTTTGAGGCGATTGCCGTTGTCACGCGCAATGGGGGGTCGCCGTGCGGTATGTGTCGCCAGATGATGTACGAATTTGCCCCGCAGATGCGCGTCATCATCGCAGATATGGACGGCAATATCGCCTTCGATGATGTGCTTGCCAAACTCCTGCCGCTCGGTTTCAGCCCGAACCACCTGGATCATGCCGCGTCCTGAACGCTCGTACCGCACACCCGCGATCATCCTCAAACGGTTCGATTTAGGCGAGGCAGATCGCTTGCTCACTCTGATCACGCCTCAATACGGAAAACTGGAAGCCGTCGCCAAAGGCGCACGTAAACTCACCAGCCACAAAACCGGACACGTCGAATTGTTCACCCGTGCCGATATGCTTCTGAATCGCGGGCGTGACCTTGATGTCGTGAATCAATGTGAAATGACCGCCCCTTTCCTCGCTTTGCGCGAAAATTTGGTGCGCGGCGCGTATGCCAATTACTGCGCCGAACTGTTAGATCGCTTCACCACGTCGGGCGAAGATGACGGCGCGGGGCGTTTGTTCAAACTGATCGATGAGACGCTTGATCGCCTGTGCAACGACGATGATCCGCGTCTGGTTGTGCGCTATTATGAAATTCACCTGCTGGATATTGTCGGCTATCGCCCCGAACTGACGCGCTGTGTGATCGGCGGCGAGACGATTGAGCCGCAAGACCAGTATTTCAGTTATGCCGAAGGCGGAGTCGTGTGTCCTAAAGATGCGGTACGCGGCACAGGGACAACGGCGATCTCTATGCGGGCGCTCAAAGTAATGCGCCACATGCAGCGCAGCCCCTATCCGCAGGTCAAATCGCTGATCGTGCCGCTAGAAATGCATGATGACCTAGAGCGCGTGCAGCAGGGCTACATCACCTTTTTACTGGAACGCCGTTTGCAAAGTGTCGATTTTATCCGAAGGGTTCGGTAGTGGTTCTGCCCCTCACGCTAGAACGTTTCGTCGATGATGAAGGTTTGATCACGAGCGCCAACATCACGCCCGCTGATGCGGACTTATGGCGCAGTTCGGTTTCGCTGCAACCCGCCGAGAATGGGGCGCGATCCTATGGTTTGTTCGCTATCCCGCGTGATCAGTTTTTGCTGGTATGCGCTTATGTTGCAGACGGGAGCAGCGTCTATGAATATATTGACGTTCCGCGTGATGTGCTGCTGGCGCTGGCGGGCAACCTTGCCCCGTTGATCAGCCTGTTTGAAGTGCCGATGCCGCGTGATCGGGATTTGCTCCCGCCGATTCGCGTGCCGTTGATCAGCGAGTGGTCAGCGCGGGATCGCCGTACCTATTTAGAGCGGTTGATGCACGACGCGGCAAAAGACGATTTCCGGCGTTTAATGGGTTGGTTAGGCGCGGCACTGCACGAACGCGGCTTGATGGTCGCAGATTACCCCGGCGATACCTCGGCGCGGTTGGGTTTCATCAAGGGGATGATGGCGCTGCTGCCCGCCAATGTGCGCCCGGACTTGACCTTCTCGACTCACCGTCACGACAAAACCCCGACGACTGCCCGTGTCGTGTTTGCACGGCGCGGCGTGACGACAGTCCGTTGGATTTCCGATTGGGCAGATCGCACGATTCCCGGTGATGAAGCCTTCACACATCCCTACGTCAAGCATTTGCTTTCGCTGTGGAACGGTGACATTGGCGCGTTGATCAGCGCGATTGATCAAATGGAGACGTTTGAAATCGCGCTGACGGATCGCAGTTTGCAAACCAGCCTCGCCGCCGCCGCACAGCGTCACGAACTGGATGCACGTATTCAAACGGGCGAACGACTGCCGGTTGAGGCGTTGAAAACCGTACTGCGTGATGTGCCGCCCGATGGGGATTTGCGCCGCGCTTATGCGGAACAACTGATGCGCTATGCCATCGAACAGCGAGACGCAGAAGCGGCGGTGCTGGTGACTCGGCTGATGGACATTGATCCGGTATTGGAAGAACAACTCAGCGTGCGCCTGAACCGTGAATTGTCGCTTCAACCGGACGCGGTGTACGCTTTCACACGGGCGCGGGTGAGCGTCGAGTCGGATGATCGCTGGCGTTTCCGTTTGAAAGCGGCGGCGCTGGCATCGCTGCGAGTCGCCATTCTGGATGGCGACGCTGAAACGGTGATCAACTGGCTCAAATTGATCGCCCGTGAACCCGCCAGCTATGGACTCGGTGATATTTTGCACAACGGGATTCTCGCGGCTCAAGAACGTGCGCGGCGCGATTCTGATCTGGCGAAGGCGCTGCTCATTCTGGCGATCAAGCGGGATGCCGCCGCGCTCGAAACACTGCTGGGAGACGAGGATTTGATCCGTGCGCTGCCTAGCACGTTAGGGCGTGCGCTCAGTGAAGCCGATGGCGACCCGATGGCGGTCTTGGGGCAGTACGGCGCAGAAGTGTTCGTCGTGGTGCTGGCGCGGGGCGCTCTACACAAACAAAGCGACCTGTTCACGCCGTCGGTGATCGAGCAAATCTGGAAATATTTCGTGGGCAGCGCGGCGTGTAACGTTCCGGCGGCGTACACCCCCGATAAGGTGATTAATGCGCTGATCGATCAACAGCCGATGTGGTTAAACTCAGCGGCGCTCGAAACGTTGCTCATGCTGGCGCTGCGCGATCAGCGCGACGATGTATTTTTCAAGCTCATTCGCCAGCCGATCAAGATTGGTGTGGATACGCTGTGGCGTTTGTTGGCAGCCGCCAGCGAAATGCGCGACGAACCGATCACCCGTGCCGCGCTGCGCCGCTTGATGATTGAACTCGAACGTGTCGAAGATGAGGACGAACTGATCGACACGCTCAACGACGTGTTTGATCGGCTGGCATGGAGCGCCCCCGCCCGCCAGCAGGTGATCGCGTGGTGGCGCGACTTCACCCGCGAACAGCCGCCCGCCCGTTTGGGTCGTCTGGATAAGGCGCTGGTGGAACGCATGGGCGAGGGCAATAAGCGCCCGTTGGACGATCTGCGCGGCATTCTGGGCGCGGTGACATCGTTCCGTCGCATGATTGGCAAACGCACGTTGGAAGAATTTGCGGACGATGTACGCACGACTTACGATGTGCTGCAAGCCCTGTCGGAGTCGTTCGACCCGACACCGCGCCGTCCGGTCACGTTTGACCCGCACACCATTCGCGCCGAAATTGATGATCGGGCGGGCGACCTCCCGGCGGATGAACGTCAACTGCTGGCGAACCACTTCAAAGCACTGGCAGCGGTGATCAGCGAAATGGCGGAACATCGCAGCAAAGCCAACTTGATCCGGCGCGGCGATGATGTAGATCGCCAGTTGATGACCGGCGAACAACTGCCGCACAGCGCCGTTGACGTGCTGAAATGGATGTCTGGCTACCTCAGCGGGACGCAGCAC
>JBBQRJ010000387.1:0-4943 GCA_038214955.1 Aggregatilineales bacterium
GCTTCCCATACCCGTTCGATGGAAATATCAAAATACCGATGCAGCAGTACGTCTCGAAAGCCCTTGATCTCACGCCATTCGATGTGCGGTTGGGCTGCTAAGACCTCGTTGGGAATTTGCTTTGTGATTTCACCAATGCGGGCATATGCCATCATGACCGCATATTGTGTTCGGTCATCGGCTAGGAAAGCGATTTTGCCCGTTGAGGTAAAACGGCGGATTGTGTCGATTTCGTGGAGTAGGTCTTCTAACTGTGTGCGTATGGCTCTCACAGCAAGACGGCATCCTTGAGGATGCGCTGACGGAATTGTTCGCGCAAACCGGGATGATTTTCAACGACATCGACTTCCTGATGTAGGAGTTCTGAGAGGGCTTGACGCAAACCTGAGACTTCGTAGAGGCTTGCACTTGCTTTAAAATCGACCAAGAGATCAATATCGCTGCTGGTTGTGGCATCACCGCGTGCAACACTGCCAAATACACGCACATTGGACGCGCCGTATTTCGCCGCCAAGTGTAGGATTTCAGCGCGGCGGGCGCGCAGATTGTCTAGGGTGAGTTGATTAGACATGGTGTAAACTCCGAACCGTTACACCCTCATCATAGCAGAAAATGCATCATTCCCAGGCGATTTTGTCCACTTCTGATTGAAGGTCTTGCGCCGTCGCGCCGATGTAGAGCAGGGTGGTGTCAACGGAGTCGTGTCCCATGAGTTGCGCGAGGCGGTGGATCGGCGTGTTTTCTGCCATGCGATAGCCGAATCGGTGACGCAGATCGTGGGGGCTGATGTCTTTTAGCTTCGCTAGATAAGCAAACTTGGTCACGATGTAGCCGACTGCGCGTTCGCTCAGTCGCTTTTTGTTTCTGCCGGGGAAAAGGTAAGGCGAGTCGGTGGGGAGTTCTTGAAGGTGGGCGGATAGGGCGGTGCGGGCAGTGATGTTGAGCGGAATCTCGCGTCGCTTGCCGCCTTTGCCTTGTCGGATGGTGATTGATCCGCTGCGGGGTGCGATTTTAACGTCAGGTTGGGTCAGGTCGCAGAGTTCGGCAGTGCGAATGCCTGTATGGAACATCAAGGTGATCATGGCGAGGTCACGGTTTGTGCCGTATTTGTTGACAGCAGAAATCAGCGCGGCTTCTTCTTGATCAGTGATGTGGCGCGGGGGCGGGGGAACGTCTTTCACCTGCCGGATCGCCTTCGCCGGGTCGCGCTCGATGAGTCCTTCGGTAGTCGCCCATGCGAAAAACTGCTTGAGGCTGACGATCCGCCGGTTGATGCTGGCGGGCTTGAGGCGTTCATTCAAGGTGGCGCGATAACGGGTAAGGGTCGGTGTAGCGATGTCGGAAAGGGCGAAAGGCTGGTCAGTCCAGTGCTCGTACCACTGTGTGAAGTCGCGGAGATCGGAGAGGTAGGCGCGGATGGTTTTGGGAGAGAGGTCGAGATCAGTGCGGAGATGGGATTCGAAGAGGTTGAGCATGACAAATCATTTCTTCAAATTCAAATTATCGGAAATCAAAGCTGATTATAGAATAACATTGTCTGCGGTGTGATAGTGTTAGAGCCTTTCAGTAACCTCTGTTTTAGACTTCCGATAACCTTTCTGATTCTTGTCTTCCTGAAATTTGTGTAGTCTAGTACCGTAAAACATGCGCTAAAATAACACGCATAAAAATTGCAAGCAGCTAGGAGCAGTTATAGTGCAAACAAAGGTACTCGTTACCGGGGCAGGGGGATTCATAGGGCATCACCTAGTGACGTATCTCAAAGGATTGGGTTACTGGGTACGCGGTGCAGATATCAAAGTGCCTGAATATGCACCAAGCGATGCTGACGAGTTTGAGGTTCTCGATCTGCGGCGTTGGGATAACTGTTTACAAGCGACGCGCGGTATCGAAGAAGTTTACGCACTCGCGGCGGACATGGGAGGGATGGGGTTCATCTCTGGTAATCACGCACAAATCCTACACAACAACATTCTGATCAACACGCACACGTTGGAAGCCGCCAAAGTGAATGGGGCGAAACGGTATTTCTACACGTCGTCGGCATGTGTATATCCAGAATATCTCCAGACGGATGCTCATGTTACTCCATTGAAGGAAGAAGATGCCTATCCAGCACAGCCGCAAGATGCCTATGGCTGGGAAAAGCTGATTGTTGAGCGGATGTGTATGCACTACCGCGAAGAGTATGGAATCGAAACACGCATTGTGCGCTTCCACAATATTTTTGGTCCGTTAGGAACTTGGACGGGCGGACGTGAGAAAGCACCAGCGGCGATGTGTCGGAAGGTCGCTATCGCCAAGTTGAGCGGTAACCCTGAAATTGAAATTTGGGGTGATGGAGAGCAAACCCGTTCATTCTGTTACATTGATGATTGTGTTGTGGGTATCCATAAGTTGATGCGCTCAGATCATCACGAGCCTCTGAATCTAGGGCAAGACCGGCTGGTCACGATTAATCAACTGGCGGATATTGTCGCAGAGGCTGCTGGTACCGAAATCGTCAAAAAACATATTGCAGGTCCGCAGGGAGTCCGTGGGCGCAATTCAGATAATACGCGGCTGCGTGAGGTGTTGAAGTGGGAGCCACAAATTAGCCTCGATGAAGGCTTGAGCCGTACCTATCAATGGATTGAAGCGCAAGTACGTCAGCAGATGGGGCTTGCCGTCGAAGAGCCAACTGTCTAGTCAATTAAGCTCCCTTCTCATGAAAGGCTAGGGAAGGGGGCAAATCCACTCTGTCCGCAAAAAATCATTCCATAGCTGTCGTTCCTCCTATACTCTTTTCGGAAATTAGCCGGATTAATAAAGATGGGCTATATTCACCATCAATTCCGCTAAGGTAATCCGCAAAAACCTATCTATCAATTGAATAGCATATATTTTAAAAATTTGTTTATAATCTCGTGATTGCTTTTTGTGTGTTACACAATAGGATATGCATTAATTAACAGCTAATTTTAGATGCTTGCCGCGTAAGTCTTCTCTAGGGATGGGGTGAAAGCTATGTGGCTCCGCTTTCGAAACTACGCAATTGCGATTTTATTATTTCAGCTCCTTGTTTTTCTTATCAGTGTGGTGCTTCTTGTTAATGTCGGTTGGTTAGGGGAACGGGTTGGAAGTGCTTTGACTGCGCCCCCTGAAAACCAACCTCCTGAGGCATTGATCGCATGGATGGATGGGGAGGATGTTGCTTCGGTTGCAGAGAGGGTAAAAGAACTTTATCGGGACGATATCACAAAGCATGTTGTACTTGTCTACGATTTGACTGATGCTGAACTCGAACAAGCAAACGAGTTGATGACGGCGAATGGAGTCACGCCTACGCATGTAATCGACAGCAGCAGCGTATCGAATACCTCTGTGGAGCTTCAGGCTTTCTTCAGCGCAAATCAAATTGCCAGTGCAACGGTGGTTTCTGAGTGGTATCACGGGCGGCGCGGGGTATGTACTGTGCAAGCTGCCGCGAATGTCAGTATCCCTATTGGTTTCGCTGGGACAGAATCCATTTTTGCTGAGAACAACTGGTGGCTTTCTGAAGTCGGTATGGTGGGCGTGGCGACGGAGTTTGCTAAAACTGCCTATTACACGTTGATCAGGCAGATTCCGTTCTCCGGCTGCTGGTCGGGGGATTTCCCGTTTGTGCTGGTGACGTTTTATGCAGGAGCCGCATTTATATTGAGTGGGCTGCTGGTCGCGGCGCTGCGATCCTATACTGTGCGACGCCAGATGTTGGACATCGCCAATGAACGGAGCTTGCACAAAATTCCTACTCCGCGAGGAGGTGGGGTACTGATCTCTACGCTGACACTGGTGATGCTGGTCAGCGTCGCTGTGCGCTTTTCTGATTTACCGTTCGGACTTCTGGCTGTTTATATCGCTATGGCAGTGCTGTTGACCTGCATGAGCCTGTATGATGATTGGATCAGAGCTGTACCTACCAAAGTGCGTCTGATTGTCCATCTACTATCAGCGGTGCTTGTGGTTGTCGCATCGTTCACGTTCAGACCAGTCGAAATTGCTGTTCAGATTCCTTCCGTGACCATGCTGTTTATCTCGGGCATTATTGCTGCCGGGATACTCGTTGTGTGGATCACGGGTTTCACCAACATGTTCAATTTCATGGATGGTGTGGATGGAATTGCGGGGCTGCACGCGGTTCTTGTAGGAACGGGATGGTCAATTCTGTTCTTTCTGGAAGGCGAAAGTACGCTGGCGCTCATCAGCTTGTTGATCGTGGCAACCAGCGCCGGTTTTCTCGTGCATAACACATCACCAGCACGGATTTTTATGGGCGATTCGGGCAGCGTTTTTCTAGGATTCACACTGGCGTCACTGCCCGTGCTTGGCTTTGTTGGGATAGGCGATCCGCATCTTTTTGTCGTTGGTGGGATGTTCGTGCTGCCATTCGTTGTGGACGCAACCTATACCATCATCAAACGCTGGCGAAACGGTGAGAACATTTTGGAAGCCCATCGCAAGCACCTGTATCAGCGGTTAGCATTGCGAGGGCATTCACACGGCGGCGTGACTGGATTGTACGGTTTCATGACCGTGATTTGTGTTACCTGTGGAATATTTTACTATACGGGTAATTCGGCAGCCCGTTCAGTGGCGATGGGCGTGGTCGCTATCATGATTACCACTTATATGCTCGTCACTGAATATATTCTGGCAGCAAAACCTTTTTTGTATAAACTAATGGTGCGGTTCTCTAAAGCGAAAACTGGGCGATAGAAAGTGGGACAAAGCCGTCCTCGTCGGCAGGCAGACCGTCCCATTGAACGAGCAGGTTAAACAGTCCCATTGTGTAGGCTAAACGGCTCTCAAAATAAGTCCACACCCGATGCCCGACCTTTTTGAAATGGCAAACAGTCGTCAGCATGGATAACACGGTTTCAACCAACATCCGGCTGTTCCATTCGCCGCGTTTGCACAATTTC
>JBBQRJ010000388.1:0-4938 GCA_038214955.1 Aggregatilineales bacterium
GTGCTGGTCAGTACCTATGTAGCGTTTGGCTTCGGCAATATCTTGATCGCCCGCTTTGTGATCACGGCGGCGGTTGCGTTTGCCATCGGCTTGGTGTTTGCCGTCGCAGCCCGCCCGCAAGACGTGTTACAGGCGACTTCGCTTGCCCCTGTGATGGGCGGTTCAGGCGATGTGATCCCGCTGTATGCTAAAACATCCCGCAAATCTGTGTTGATCGGTTTGCGTGATGCACTGGTCATGGCGGGAGATGAGTTTTTCGAGATGGGGCGCTATCTGATCATCGGGTCGCTGCTGGCGGCGCTCATGCAGACGCTCGTCAGTCAGGATGTGCTGCTGGCGTTGGGTCGGGGTCCCGTCGTGTCGGTGATCACCATGCAAGCACTCGCCTTCTTACTCAGCGTGTGTTCCACCGTCGACTCGTTCCTCGCGCTGGCATTTGCCGGAACGTTCACCACCGGCTCCATTCTCGCTTTCCTGACGTTTGGTCCTATGGTAGACATCAAAAGCACGCTGATGTTCGCGGGGGTGTTCAAACCGCGTGTCGTGCTGTACTTGATCTTCCTGCCCCTGCTGATGACGCTGTTGATCGGCGTGTGGATTAACCTGAATATCGCATTTTGAGGTGAAAGTTAAAAGTCCAAAGTTAAAAGTAAAGCCAGAAGATTGCTTTTAACTTTGCGAAGTGCTGAACGGGTATCTTTCGTAGGGGCAACCCAACGGAAGCATTTTTCACCACTTTTAACTTTTGACCTCACCTTACGCAGATCGTTATTTTTGACCCCACCCCGAATTCGAGGAGGGGAGCAAGCCGACTCCTGTTTGCACCCTCCCCTGAATTCGGGGGAGGGAGGCGAGCGCAGCGAGCGGGGTGGGGGTCAATTTGACCCCCTGCGTAAGGTGAGTTTGGACTTTTAACTTCTTTTGGAGGCTTTACATGGAACATACACACAATTATGACCACGACCACCGCCGCGAAGTGATCGTCCTGTGCGTGAAAACCGCACTGTTGATCGGCTTGGGCTTGTACTTTGTGGCGAACATCGTCAGCGGCAACCTGACCAATTACATCAACGTGCGCTTTAGCTGGCTGTCTTACGTCGCGGCGGCGCTGTTCCTGTTGATCGGCGGCTACAGCCTGTATCACCTGATTGACGAGCATTTCCCCTCGCCCAAGCGCAAGAACGATGAGGCGCATGATCACGAGCATCACCACGATCATGATCACAATCCCGTTTCATGGGGGGCGCTGATGATCGTTGCTGTCCCGCTCGTGTTAGGAACGCTGATTCCGTCGCGTCCGTTAGGCGCTGAATCAGTCGATGGCAATGTGAGCATCACGGCGGCGTCTGTCGATACAATGGTCTTTCAGATTGAACCAAGTAGACGCAATGTGCTTGATTGGCTGCGCGTGTTCAACTCGTCAGAAAACGACTACGCCAGCCTCAACGGTCAGCCCGTTGACGTGATCGGCTTTGTCTACATCGAGCCGAATTTTGGGGAGCAACAATTCATGGTGGCGCGGTTTACCATGAGCTGCTGTACAGCCGACGCCAACGCCATCGGGATGCCTGTCGAATGGCAAGGCGCGGTTAATCAAGGCGAGTGGGTGCGCGTAAAAGGCGTCATCGAAACAGGCGACTTTCGCGGCGAACCTGCGCCCCTGCTCCGTGCTGAGAGCGTGGAAGTCGTCGCCCAGCCCGACCATCCGTATTTGTATCCCTAGTGAGAACGAAAAAAATAGGACTGAGGTTAAAGGATTGAGGACTGAGAAAAAAACAGAATGATAGTGGTAACACAGAAAATAAGTAACGAGGCATGAGTCGAATGCGAAAACAAACTCAGTCCTCAGCCCTCAGTCCTCAGTCCTTCTCTCGCTTTGACCGTACTGTCGTGCTGGTGATCGGCGTGCTGGTGGTGGCGATTCTGCTGGTGATTGCGTTAGGGGATCGCGTCGGGGTGACGCTCAAGCGCGTGACTCCGCTTGGGTTGGCACATGCAACGACGGCGATCACCGTGCAGTTTGATGAGGCAATGGATCGCCCAACGGCGGAGTCACGTTTCCGCACCGAGCCGCCGATCACAGGCGGGTTCTCGTGGAGCGGCATGACGATGAACTTTAAGCCGGATGCACCGCTCAACCCTGACGCCGAATACACGGTGATCATCGAGCGCGGCGCACAGGCGCAAAGCGGACGCGAAACCGTGACCGAATTCCGCTACACTTTCACGGTGATGCAGCCCCGTGTCGCTTACCTGTACCCGGCGGATAATTCCCCGCAGAACATCTGGATTGTCGATGCGGACGACGCCAGCACTGCTCACCAACTGACGTTCAGTCCATCGGGGATATACGATTTCGCGGTTAGCCCCGACGGGACAAAACTCGCATTTTCCGAGTACAGCACGAACGGCACAATGGACATCAAACTGTATGATTTGGATACAGGTGGTTTGCTGCAATTGACCAACTGTCTTGAAAGCACCTGTTCTACCCCTGTGTGGCGACCTGATGGGCTGATGATCACTTATGAGCGCATCGACTTCAACACGGGTTTAGAAGGCGTGGGCAGCAGTCCGGTACGCATCTGGACGCTGGACATGAATACCTACCCGCCGCCGACTCGCCCGCTGTTCAGCGATTTGCAAATTCTCGGCTATAACGGACAGTGGTCTGGTGATGGCACGCGCATCGCCCTCATGGATCGCGGCACATCGTCTGTTCTCATCTATGACTTCACCAGCGGGGAAATTCTAGGCATTCCCACGACTTCTGGCACGTATGGCGCAATTTCGCCCGATGGCACGCGCATTATTACGTCCGAAGTGCTGATGCTTGAAGGATCAGCCGCCCGCGTCAAAATGCGGATCGTCAACTTGACCGATAACAGCCTCCTTGATCTCAGCACCGGGAACGATTCGATTGACGAAAAACGTGTACAATGGCGACCCGATGGCGCAATGCTGGCAGTTTCCCGCGATGACCAATCGCTGAGTGCTGGCACGCAAATCTACCTCGTTGACCCGACAGACGGATCAGCGGAAATGCTCACGGACGACCCGCTGTATGCCAGCACCTTTTTTTACTGGAATCCCAATGGAACGCGGTTAGTCGTCCAACGGCTGCCCCTGTTGGAAGGCGGCTTTACCGACCCCCTATCGCGCCCGGAAATCTGGGTGATTGATGCAGCAACCGGGGACGGCGTGCGACTGGCTCAAAACGGCTATTTGCCGAGATGGATACCGTAATGAATGACCCGAATAATCAACCCCCGCAGCGCGGCGTTTCACCCGTCCTATTGATCTTTCTTGCCTTCCCATTGATCGGATTGGTGGCGGCTGCCTCACTGATATTTAATGGCGATAATCAGCGACAGGCGAACAACGGCTTACCCACGCCCGCCGCCGTCACGCTGCCACCCATGCCCACACCGATCAATCTGGCAGACACACCTGTGATCGACTTCGCGCTGACCTCATTCGATGGCGAACTGGTCAACGCACGCGAATATGTGGGTCGAGTCGTCTTTCTCAACTTCTGGGCGACGTGGTGTGAACCGTGCAAGCGAGAAATGCCCGCCCTTGAGCAATTCGCCGCCTCGCAGCCCGAAGGCGGCGCAGTCGTGCTGGCAGTCAATGTGCAAGAACGCCGTATTGATGTCGAAGCGTTCCTCAACGAGTACGGGATCACAGATTTAACCATATTGCTCGACACGAACGGCGACGTTTCCGACCAGTACGGCATTTACCAACTGCCCGTCACGTTCGTAATCGACACCAACGGCGTCATTCGCTATCCTAAGTACGGTGAGATCACGCTGGAAGAACTCACCGCTTATACGGATGCGCTGAACGGAGAACGAGAGTCATGATTGACATTCCTCGCGCCTTTACCTATGCGTTTGACGACCCCCAATGGCTGCCTAAGCTGCTCATGGTGGGGATTGTCACGCTGGCGTCACTCGTGCTGACACCGCTGATCATTGGCATTGCGGGGTTTGCAATTTTGCTCGGCTACGAGGTCGAACTCATCCGAAACATCCGGCGCGGTGAGGTTCACCCGCTGCCCGGTTGGAGCGATTTCGGCAGTTTACTCTCATTGGGCATCAATCCTCTGATCGCGGGCGTGGCGTACAACCTCCCTAACCTTTTCATCGGCTTGATTATCGCCGTGATCACCTTCACGGCGAGCGATGGGCTGTTGAGCGGCGGATTGGTCATGCTGGCGCTGTGCTGTTTTCTGCCGCTGTTGATCGTTTACAACATTGCCATTCAACCCGTGTTCACGCTGGCGCTGGGTCGTTATGCCAAGGATCAACGTCTGGGTGTTTTCTTCCAGTTCAGTCAACTGATCGGCGCTGTACGTTCGCGTACCGATTTGCTGGTACAGTGGCTGCTCGGTTCGGTGATCGCGTTGGTGCTGTTGGGCTTGGTAGAAGCCATCCCCTGTATAGGCTGGGTGGTAGGGCTAACGTTCACCCTACCGATTTTAGGCTGGCTCAACGGTCAATACGCCGCCGCTGCACTCGACAAAGGCAAACGCAAAAACGCCTAACAAATTATCCTTGTAACAGCGACTGCGCCCCGTCGATCCAGATTTCCGTCCCGCTGATGTGCTTCGAGTGATCCGACGCGAGGAACAGCACAAGTTCGCCTACATCTTCGGCTTTACCGGGAACGCCGTCCGTGAGCGGGATGTTGCCTTCTGGAAATTCGACGGGTTCTTTCTCCCGTTCGACGTTGCGCTTTTCGGTGTTCTCGTCAATCTGGCTTTCAATCGCGCCGGGGCAAATGACGTTGACACGGACTTTGTGTTTTGCCAGTTCCAGCGCCAGCATTTTCGCCATAGCGACCTGTGCCGCTTTGGTGCTGGAATAGGCGGTTGCGCCCGTGTTGCTAAAGATGCGCGTCCCATTGACCGACGCCGTGATGATCACCGAA
>JBBQRJ010000389.1:0-4934 GCA_038214955.1 Aggregatilineales bacterium
GCCCAGCCCGTGAGCGTGAAGTCTAGCGCCAGAATGACCGTCATTGCGGCGACTGTCCCTGCAAGCGGTTCAATCACAGCCCATACGGGATACCAGAATGGTGTCAGCGTGTGATAGGCAAGGTTGGACGTAAACGGTGCGAACACATAATCCGTCAGGTAGATATTCTGTCCGGTTGCCAGCGCATGGCGCATCCACCAGAAGTTCCAGTGAAAGTGATAGTAATCGGTGGCTTGGGTGGCATCGCCGGGGACATGCGTCGCCATGTGAAAGATCGGGTTGTACATGGCGATCAATGATAGCAGTAGGTAGAACACAAAAGGGACAATGTGTTTACGCATGATTTAGCTCGTGGGTACGAAAGTGAACAGGTCAACGGCAACCGCCAACCGCCGCTGATCGCCGCCTTGCCCGATCTCTGCCGGAACGATGGTCGCGTCGTATGCCAGCGTCAGCTTGACATGCTGCCCGTCGCCTAGCGCCCCGGCGGGGATGCTCCATGTGTACGGATGCAAAGTTTCGGCAGTCACTTCGACGGTTTCACCAACGGGTACATCATTCACGAGCAGACCAACGCGCCGGGGTTCAGCGAAGGCTTGCATGGTGATCGAGAGATTGTAGTCACGCGGCACGAGATCGACGTAGGTGTCTGTTTGCGGATATTCACCTGTCCAGCGCCATGTGATCCCCGCAACGGTTTCGCTCGGATGATAGCCCCACCCGATGTGACGCTCATCGCCCGCCGTGCCAATGTCTATCCAGAAGGTGCGACTACCGGAGTCGGAGACGGGGGAACGGTCTGGACATCCGTCGGGATGCCAGCGCGTGCGATAAACAATCGCATCGCCTTCAACCGTGTAAAAACAGAGCAAATCGTCAAGCTGGTTGAAATAACCGACGATTTCCTGAATGGTGGATGCAGAACGATCCATATAGTTCTCGTGGATCACGATATAGCCGATGGGCGTACTGTTGATGCGCTCCGTCAGTTCTTGTTCCACGACTTCCGGTTCAAGGTAGCGCCGTTGACCCAACCACGCCATAAGCGGATCATCGTACAGCCACGACCAGAACGAATCGAGCGGGGCGCGGGCAACCGAACCATTGAATACCCGTTTGCCGTGAATCAGCGCGTAGAATTGCGTTTCCATCGGCGGGAATTCACCAACCCATGCTTCGCCTGACCCGCCCGCGACAGGCACATCAAGGATCGCATAGTCATAAGGTTCACGCCCCATATTCTCGTAAAAATTGTACATGGGTGGGGTAGGACGGATCGGCATTGGCTCAAACAGGTTGGCATCCATAAAAACGAGCAAAATCAGCGCCGTTGCCCATGCCATACGCGGGACTCGGTGATGTGAGCGCCATGCACTCAATGTTTGCCCGATGAAAATCCATGCCGGGATAATGATGATCGGCGCGAAGCGGGCGGGGACACGGAACATGCCGCCGAACAGGTTGTGAAACGGGACGTAAGGCGTCTGGATTTGCGTTCCCGCGATGGTGATCGTCGCGCCTAGTGAGAGAATCAGCGGCGGGAAGATCAAGAAGAACCAGAGCCAATGCGCGACCCCACCACCCACCCCGAAATTGGTTGGCAGCATCGCCCGACCCTCAAAGGGTCGGGCTAGAGCAAGAAAGCCCCATAAATGGGGCTGCCCAGCCCGCTTTAGCGGGCTTACAGGTTTTTCTGGTAGCTGGAGGCTTTGAGCCTCTGGCGGCACATTGCGAGATTGCCCAGAAAGCAGTTTCACTGCTAAAGCCAGCATCACACCGGGCAGCACCAGCGACCCTAGCGAAATAGCGCGGCTGTAGGGACTCAAGCGCGTGATGTAACCGTTTGGAAAGGGAATCCCGAAGGCGTTTTCGATGGACATGGGCGAGAGTGCCGAACGGTCAAATGCGAAAATGTACGGGAGCGCCCCGACGAACCAGAACAGCGTGAGAAACACCGTCAATGAGATTCCACCGTACAGGATCAAGCGGACGCCGCGCTTGAAAAGCGTCCACACGCCGAACGGCACGATCAGGAATGCCAGAAACAGCGCGAATTGATAATCGGTCATCATCATGCCGTAGAGCGCCACACCGATCACGACTGACCACACCAGCGCATAACGGGGCTTATCCACGACCCGCGCAAGCTGATCCCATAATAGGAGCATCAGTGGAAGCCAGAATAGACTTAGATAGTTGATATTCGTCAGCCACGCGCTGATCAGCATGGCAGGGGTGGTCTGCAAGATCACGCCGCCCGCCAGCGCCAGCAGTTGAGTGACCCCATTGCGGCGCAGCAGCAAGTAGAACACCCAACCCGTGAGTGCGGACGCCAGCCCGAAAATCGTGTTCATGGCGATCATCGTGCCGAAAAACGGCTCAATCAACGCCCACACGGGAAACCAGAACGGCGTGAGGGTATGAAAGGCAAGGTTCGTCGTCGCGGGCGTCAAAACGTAATTGGTGAGGTAAAGGCTTTGCCCTGTTGAAAGCGCGTGACGAATCCACCAGAAATTCCAGTGAAAGTGGTAGTAATCGGTAGGTAGGGTATCGCCCACATGAGTCGCCGCGTGGAATAACTGCCAGTACAGCGAAAGGCAAGCTACGCCAACGAAAAATAGCAGGGGGATCAGGCGACGACGAGTCATATTATCTCTGTGCAAAGGTGAGGCGGTCAACAGCGACGGCAAGGCGGCGCTGATCGGCGCTTTGACCCACATCAACCGGAATTACTACAGAGTCATACGCCAGCGTGATCTGCACATGCTGACCGCCGCCAAGCATTTCAGCGGGAATTTGCCATGCGTATTCAGCTAATCCGGCAGTGCTAACAGTGACCACATCGCCAACTTCTACCCCATTCACGAGTAATGACACGCGCCGATCTTCCCAGAAGGCTTGCAGCAACGCTGTGAACTCATAGTCGGCGGGCGGCAAATCGACATAAGTATCCGTTTGTGGGTATTCACCCGTCCAACGCAAGGTGATCCCGCTTACCTCCTCGCTCCAATGATAGCCCCACCCGATGAATCGCTCATCGCCGCTCGTGCCGATGTCGATCTGGTAGACGCCGGGACTCGTTTCGGGTGGTGTGCGGTTCGGACAGCCGTCAGGATGCCATGTTGTGCGATAGACAACCGCATCCCCTTCAACAGCGTAGGGACACAGGAGATCGTGTAGCTGGTTAAAATAGCCGATGATCTCTTGCACTGTTGCGCTGTTCCCGCCGATGCGATCCGTATGAATCACGATGTAGCCAATCGGGTAACTGTTGATGCGTTCGCGTAACTGTGACTCGACGGTTTCTGCATCAAGCAAGCGCCGCTGACCCAACCATGCCAGCATCGGATCGTCAAGGTGGATGTACCAGAAATCGTCAATCGGGGCGCGGGAGACAAAGCCGTTAACCATGCGTTTCTCATGCGTGATCCCGTAAAACTGTAGCTGAATCGCGTCTACATTGCCGAGTAAAACTTCACCTGTCCCCGCGCCCGTCGGCACTTCGAGGACAACGTAATCATAAGGTTCGCGCCCCATGTCGTCGTAGAAGGTGTATTGAGGGAACACAGTCTGAAGCGGCGCAGATTCAAACAAGCGCACGCTGACCGCCATGAACAGGAACGCCGCTGCAAACGCGAACGTGCGAACAGGAATTGTGATACGCGAGATCAATGGCGTGATTACCTTACCCGCGAACACCATTCCGCAGATCACGCCAATCGGCGCGAGTCGCCAGGGCATCCGAAACATGCCGTTCGTTAAAACGTGCATCACGCGGTACGGCATGGGGATCGCCGCTTCGCCTAACATCATGTTTGGACCCATTGCCAGCACGAACGGCGGGATCATCAACCAGAACCAGAACCAGCGATCCGGTTTCATGTGGCGGCGTAAACGCGATAGGCTCAAGATCACCGCGAGGATGAGCAGCACGGTCACGAACGCGCCCGTAGACGGATGACTCCACTGCCACCATTCCGACTCCATCGATAGGAAGCCCATCGGGAAGTTGATACCGGGGCGATCTTCCACGGAACCGGGCGTGAGTTCCCCTTGAAAGCGCAGTATGTATGGGAGCGGACCCGCGAACCACATGAGTGTCAATCCCGTAATCACCGCGAGTCCGCTGGCAAGCGCCAGCATCACAAGGCGATCAAATTGGCGGCGACTGATGAAGCGGGTCACTATCCACAAGCCATAAGGAACAAGCACGAACGCCGCAAAAATGGGGAACTGTAAATCGGTCAGCAGTAAGCCCCACAGCGCAATTCCGAATACGAGCGCCCAAGCAGCTAATCGTGCGATTCGCTTCTGGTCGATTTGCGTGACCATTTGTTTCCACATCAGCAGAAGCGCAGGAATCCAGAACCAATCCATCAAATTCAGATGCGTGTTGTAGTAAAAATAGCGGCTGATCGGCAGGGTTTGCAGCACCGCACCGCCGATCAATGCAGCGGCAGGGTGAACGCCTTCACTCCGTAGGAACACATACAGTAAATAGCCATTGAGGAAACACCCAAGCGCGATAATCACGTTGACGGCTGCCAGCGTTCCGATCAGCGGCTCGAAAATCGCCCATACAGGAAACCAGAAGGCGGTCAGCGCATGGTAGCCGTAATTGCTCCACACGGGGGCAAAAACGAAATTGTTGTAGTAAACATTCAGTTCTGGTGTATTGAGCGTATGACGTATAAACCAGAAATTCCAGTTGTAGTTGAAGAAGTCATACCCCGCCGTATGGGTATTGGTATGCAGAATGATGGCATGAAGGGTAATAAACGCCAGCACCGCGAAAAACAGCGGCGCTACGTAGGATGATCGGCGGTTTGTTGTGAGGTTCACTGTGGCAGAACGGCGCTCCATGCTTTATCGAAAAATCGCCGTAAAACCCCTCCCTTCAAGGATGGGGATATAAGGCGTAGTTGCGTTTATAG
>JBBQRJ010000390.1:0-4927 GCA_038214955.1 Aggregatilineales bacterium
CCGGAAATGATGGTGCGGCTTGAGGATGGAATCGCCACCACGCGCCCGATTGCGGGGTCGCGTCCACGCGGGAAAGATGAAGCCGAAGACAAGCGTATGGAAGTCGAACTGCTGGCAGACCCGAAAGAAGTTGCCGAACACATCATGCTGGTGGATTTGGGGCGTAACGACCTAGGGCGCGTGTGCGAGTATGGCACGGTCAAAGTGACGGATATGAAGTACATCGAACGCTATTCGCACATCATGCACATTGTCAGCAACGTGCAGGGTAAATTACGTGCGGGGTTGAATGCGTTTGATCTGCTGCGGGCGACGTTCCCGGCGGGGACACTCAGCGGCGCTCCCAAAGTGCGGGCGATGGAGATCATCGAAGAATTGGAAGGCACACGTCGCGGCATTTACGGCGGCGCAGTCGGCTATTTCAGCTTCGACGGGTCAATGGATACCTGCATCACGATACGCGCCGCGCTGGTGCAAGGCGACACGATTTCTATTCAATCGGGTGCGGGTTTAGTGGCGGATAGTGTACCATCCACCGAATACGAAGAATCGCTCAATAAAGCGCGGGCGTTGATGGTCACAATCCGCCGTGCTGAACAGGGCTTACTCTAAAGGGGAACTTTCACATGGCAGTCGAACGCATCATTTTCATTCGTCCGGGTGAAACCGATTGGAACAAGCAGGAACGCTGGCAGGGGTGGGTAGCGACTCCGCTCAACGCTCACGGGCGGGAACAAGCAGAGGCATTAGCGCGATTTTTACGCACGATTGGCATGTCGGCGTTGTATACCAGCGATTTGCGGCGGGCGGTGCAAACGGCTGAAATTCTCTCCCGTATGGGCGAATTTGAAACGATCCCCGATGAACGTCTGCGCGAACGCAGTATCGGGGATTGGCAGGGGCTGACTCTCGATGAAATGCGGTCATGGTACGTAGACGAATACGCGGCGATGCTCAAGGATGCGGATACGTATCGCGTGCCGGGCGGCGAATCCCGCGAGGATGTGCGCGTTCGCATGAAGGCGGCGTTTGAGGATGTGCTGAAACAGGAACGCGGGGAAACTGTCGGGATTTTGACGCATACCACCGCGCTCAAAGTGTTGATGGAAGACTTGTTCCCCGGTTACAACCCGCTCACGGTGAATTTGGGTAATACGTCAGTGACAACGATGCGCCGCCGTGATGACGGTTGGAAATTGATTGCAGTAGACGATTGCTTACATCTCGAAGGCTTGCGGACAGCCGCAGTATCCGAAATAGAGGCTAAAAAATGATCCTCGTGATTGATAACTACGACAGCTTTACGTACAACCTTGTGCAGTATTTGGGCGAAATGGGCGCAGATTTGCGCGTCGTGCGGAACGATCAAACCACGCTGGCGGATATTCGCGCTATGCAGCCGTCGCACATCGTGATTTCGCCCGGACCCGGCACGCCTGACGATGGCGGTGTATCGCTGGATGTGATCCGCGAAATGGGCGCAACAACGCCGATTCTGGGCGTGTGTTTGGGGCATCAATGCATCGGTCAAGCGTATGGGGGCGTGGTGCTTCGCGCCGGAAAGTTGATGCACGGTAAAACCAGCATGATCTATCACACCAACGATACGCTGTTTGTGGGCGTGCCGAGTCCGTTTAAGGCGACACGCTATCACAGTTTGATCGTGGAAGAATCGAGCCTACCTGATGTGCTGCGCGTTACCGCGTTCGCAGAGAGCGGCGAGATTATGAGTTTGCGTCACCGCGAACACCCCGTGTATGGCGTACAATTTCACCCCGAAAGCATTCTGACCACCTACGGCGCACGCATCCTCAAGAACTTCATTGAGGTTCGTGTGCCAGAAAAACAGAAAGTGACTGCGGTCTAGCATGGACATTCAGAAAGCGATTGATGTGGTCAGCAAGTTTGGTCACTTGCAGCCCGAAGAAGCCGAAGAAGTCATGAACCAGATCATGAGCGGCGGCGCAACCGAAGGGCAGATCGCCGCGTACCTCATGGGGTTACGCATGAAGGGCGAAACGCACGACGAAATCACGGGGAGCGCCCGCGCTATGCGTGCCAACGCTCACCGCGTGCCGACTGCCGCAACGGGTGATTTGTTGGATACATGCGGCACAGGCGGCGACAAAAGCGGGACGTTCAACATTAGCACGACGGTGGCGTTTGTGGCGGCGGGCGCGGGCGTGCGAGTCGCCAAACATGGCAACCGCGCCGCGTCGAGTCAATGTGGCAGCGCCGATGTGCTAGGACAGTTGGGACTCAACCTTGATTTGACGCCGGAGCAAGTCGGTCAATGTGTGGATACGGTGGGGATCGGTTTTATGTTTGCGGCGAAACTGCACCCCGCTATGAAACATGCGATTGGTGTGCGCCGTCAGATGCAAATCCGCACGATCTTCAACATTCTGGGTCCGCTCACGAATCCGGCGGGCGCACAGCGTCAATTGATGGGTGTGTTCGCCCCTGATTTGACCGATTTGTTGGCGCATGTGCTGAACGAACTCGGATCAACGTCTGCGATGGTCGTGTGCGGCTATGGCAACATTGACGAATTGACGACGACGGGTACCAACCATGTCAGCCACATGCGCGGCGGCAAGGTCACGACCTATGAACTGAACCCAGAGGATTACGGGTTTCGCGGGGCGCACATCTCTGAACTGTTGGGCGGGGACGCGCCCACGAACGCGGCGATCTTGCGCGGCGTGCTGAATGGTGAACATCAAGACGCGAAACGGGATGTGGTGCTGCTCAATGCGGGCGCGGCGTTGATAGCGGCGGGCGTGGTTGATGATCTTTCGGGTGGGATTGCGCGGGCGGCTGAGGTGGTGGACAGCGGGGCGGCGCTCGGCAAGCTAGAGGCATTGATCGCGTATAGCAAGACGTTTGCCGCGCAGACGGTGGCATAAGAAGCCTCACCCCCGACCCCCTCTCCCGAAAAGAGGAGAGGGGGAGACAAGCGGAGCAAGAAGCCTCACCCCCAACCCCTCTCCCAGAAGCAGGAGAGGGGAGACAAGCAAGGAGCAAGAAGCCTCACCCCCGACCCCTCTCCCAGAAGCAGGAGAGGGGAGACAAACGGAGCAAGAAGCCTCACCCCCGACCCCTCTCCCAGAAGCAGGAGAGGGGAGACAAGCAAGGATTAAAGTATGTTTGTAAAGACGGACACGATCTTGGATAGGATTTTGACGCGCAAGGCGGAAGAACTGCAAGCGGTCTTTGCGCGTACATGGCATGACCCGTCGTTGATGTCGGACTTGCTAGAGCAGGTGTCGATTATGCCGCCGCCGCGAAATTTTGCCGCCGCGCTGCGTCGGGATACCGTCGCGTTGATCGCGGAGATTAAGAAGGCATCACCGAGCAAGGGCGTGCTGATCGAGAATTTTGACCCGGTGGCGTTGGGCGAACTCTACGCGGCGAACGGTGCGGCGGCGATCTCGATCCTCACCGATCAGGACTTCTTTCAGGGGCATCTGGATCACCTGCGGGCAGTACGCGCACAGGTGGATGTGCCGATTTTGCGTAAAGAGTTCATCATCGACGCCTATCAAGTCTATGAGGGGCGGGCGGCAGGGGCGGACGCGATTCTGCTGATTGTTGCCGCGTTGGATGATGAGACGATGGCAGACCTACACCGTTTGATCACGACGCTTGGCATGTCGGCGCTGGTGGAAGTGCATAACGAGGCGGAACTGGAACGCGCTATGAAGATTGGCGCAACGTTGATCGGCGTGAATAACCGTGACCTTAAGACATTTCATGAGGATTTAGACACGACGGCGCGAATTGCCAGACTCGTCCCGTCAACGGTGACGCTCGTTGCAGAAAGCGCGATCCGCTCACTGGATGATGTGCGCCGTATGGGTCAACTTGGGGCGCACGCGGTTCTGGTTGGCGAAGGGCTGGTCAAGTCGGATAATATCGCCCAACAAGTACAGGCATTTAGCAGCATAGGGCGCAGATGACATGACTATAACCATTGTAAAGATTTGCGGGATCACGACTTTAGACGATGCGCTGATGGCAGCACAAGCGGGCGCGGATATGCTCGGCTTGAACTTCTTCAAGAAAAGCGCCCGTTATATTGAACCGGCGGCGGCGCGGGAACTCGCAACGGCGCTACGCGCTGAACTGGGCGCGGCGACTCCGCTGCTGGTGGGCGTGTTCGTCAATGAGCTGGTGAGTCGTATTTCTTTAACAATGGAACAAGTGGGCTTGAATTTCGCACAGTTGAGCGGGGACGAGTCGTTTGAGATGCTGCGCGAACTGCGCGGGATCGGGTTCAAGGCGATTCGTCCGCGTACTGCTGCCGAAGCCCTAGACGATACGGGTTATTACGGTCAATTTGCGCTGACTGATCCGCGCATCCCGTCGATTTTACTGGATGCGTTCAAGGTGGGGCAGTACGGCGGCACGGGGTTGCAAGCGGCTGAGGACATTGCAAAGGCGGTCAAGGATGCGACTCCGCGTTTGATGCTGGCGGGCGGTTTAACTCCCGACAACGTGGCGGAGCGCGTCAAGCTGGTGCAGCCCTGGGGGGTCGATGTGGCAAGCGGCGTGGAAGGCGATCAGCCGGGACGCAAGGACTCCACCAAAGTGCGCGATTTTGTGCAAGCGGCAAAATAGATTAGGAGTGTGTCAAACATGGAGAAATTTTCTTGTTCAGGAGAATGGTGGTTCCCTAAAGTACCAGAGCGGAAATTTGCTGGTGTATTCGCTTTTGATCCTATGAAAGGGGGGCGACTTGAAATAATTAACGATAATACAATGGATATATTCGGAGCAATACATGAATCAAGTGGTCAACCATTCTTGAGTATGTCCGAATTTCCATCGCAAACTGAAATTAACATCATTTGCGGTAATACAACAATGGGCAAAATAACCCTATATCAATGTATCGACCTTGGTGGGGGTACTAGTAATGAAG
>JBBQRJ010000391.1:0-4910 GCA_038214955.1 Aggregatilineales bacterium
GCCAATTTCTCTGGTCTGCCTATCCGACTTTTCGAATATCGGGGGAAGAACCCGAGATGCTCAAAATCCCCAAACCGCTTTTCGATACGCTCGTTTCGACCTTGTGTTATGCTGCTTGATGTGCAAAGTCGAAATGAGAGACCGTTTGAAAAGTGTCTCTGTATTCCCAAGTCTTTTGTTTTTGCTTGCTCCCCTCCCTGAATTCGGGGAGGGGTCAGGGGAGGGGTCAGCATGTCCAGATAAAATTGAACTTCTCAAATGGCTTCTATGAGATCAATTATACAGCGATCCTCACGCGGATCGCTGAGGCTTACTCTACTGCTCAGGGCAAACGCATCAAATTTTTGGGAGTTCATAAAGGGTCAAGAAAGCTCGTAGGGGAGGGGCAATGTCCCCTCCCGCCATAAAAAGCACGGGCGACCAACCGGGCATGACGGCGCTCAAATGATGATTGACGAGCCACTGTAAATCGTAGCGGTATTCAGAATTATATTTTTCGATGATCATAGGAAACAACCTGTTTTTCTACCCAAACTATAGTGTTTAGCATCTATTTAGCCAATTCGCGCTATACTGTTTTATAATTAATTGTTACGCGGATTTAAACGATGGCAGACATATTTATTTCCTACTCCCGACGCGACTCCGCGTTTGCAAAGCAGTTGACTAACGCGCTCGAAATGTCCGGGCGTGATGTGTGGATTGACTGGGAAGATATTCCCCGCGCCGCCAATTGGCTTAACGAAATTTTTGACGGCATCGAACGTGCGAACACCGTTGTGCAGGTCGTCAGCCGCTATTCCGCGCTCAGTGAAATCTGCAATCAGGAGATCGCCTACGCCCGCAAGCAGGGCAAACGCATCATCCCACTGATCCACGAGGAAATTACTCCCCAACTTGAAACTGAAATCAAAGCAACATGGAAGGGGACAAATTGGGAAAGCACCGCTCAGGAAAACTGGGATGCGATCCGCCACCTCAACTGGATTTTCTTCCCGAAAAGCGAGAATGGCGAGGTTGAGCGCGATAAGTTTGAGCGGGAATATGCTGCCCTTATCGAAGCCGTTGATACCGATCTCACCCATACGCGATTCCATACCCATTACCTCGTGCAAACCCTCGATTGGGAAGCGAACGCTCATAACCCCAGCTACCTATTGTTTGGTGACGAACTGGTCAATGCAGAAAAATGGCTGGCAGATTGGGAATTTGACCGGGTGTGCCGCTTAGAAACCAGCAACCCACGCCCCAAACAACCCGAACCCACCGATCTACAGCGCGAATTTGTCGCGGTGAGTCGTCAAGCCGAAAACGAACGTACTGCCCGCCTGTTAGAACTCGAAACCAGCCGCCAGCGCTTTGAGGAATCAGCGAAGCAAGCAGAAGCCAGCGCCAAACGGTCTAAACGCGAAGCCGAGATCGCCCGCCGCGTTTTGATCGTGTTAGGCATCATCGGTCTTGCGATCATCGCGGCAGTGTTCTTTTTCACCGTCCGGCAAATTTCAGAAGCGCGACAAAGTGAACAAGTCGCAGCGACGGCAGCCGCCCAAGCCCGCACGCAGGTGATCAACGCGCAGCAGCAGGTCATGACCGCCGAAATACGCGAACAACGGGCGGTCACTCAAGTCGCGGTTGCTAATGCGACGCTTGCACCTATCCCCCCCACGCTTACCCGATCTAACCTCATCCTGAGCGAGGCGCTGACCAATGTTTCAGACAGTCGCGTCGTTTTGACAGCCATTCCGCCCACCCTCACCTACGTGAATCAGGAAATCAGCATTGGCGAAGGGCGCATCGAGGCGCTGCGATTGGCAAGCTACGCACAGCAGTACTTGAATGGGTCAGAGCCAAACGCCGAAATCGCGGCGATGTTCGCTATCCAGGCATTGAATGATGGCTACAGCGAAGCCGCCGATGCGGTACTCGTGCCAGCGTCAGAACGCCTATTTACGCTGCGAGTCTCTGACATCAGCGAGTCCGAATTGAGTACCGTCGTGATCAGTGGCGATGCTCAAACAGCGTATACGGGCGCGTATGATGGCAGTTTGCAGGTATGGGACATCTCCACAGGGGTATTGATCCGCACTTTAGAGCGGCAGGGCGCAAGCATCGACGCCATCGCCGTAACCGCAGACGGTTCGCTGCTTGTGGTCGCTTTAAGCGATCAAACGCTGCACATTCTGGATGCTGAAACGGGCTTTATCGTCCGAACGATGCCCAACCCCTATACCTACATCAGCCAGCTTGTCATCAGCCCCGATGGTCAAAGCGTGCTGTCTGGCGCGAGAAATGGAACGCTCTATCTATGGGACATGAATACAGCTCGTTTGATCCGACGCTTCACCGGACACGGCAGCGAAATTTTTAGTCTATCCTTCAGTGCAGACGGTCAAACCGCTGTCTCCAGCGCAAACGAACCCACCCCGCGCCTATGGAATATCAACACGGGCGAAATGATTCAGACATTCGTCGAAGACACCGCCAATGTGACGATTACCGCTCTCAGCCCCGACGGGAGCAAGATGCTCTCCGGTTCGATCATCGACGGTAAAATTCGGGTCTGGGATACACAAACAGGCGAGATCATCCGTGAGTTTGGCGGGTTGGTGAGCGTTGCCGCGCCCATCCTCTTTAGCCCCGATGGTCGCACTGCCTTAATCGGCACAGGCGGCAGCGGTATGCGTTTGTGGAATGTTGAAACCGGGCAAATGCTCCGGGCGTTCGAGGGACATTCAGGCGCACTGCTCGACATCGCTTTCAGCGCCGATGCTCAAACAGCCCTCTCCGCCGCCGCTGATGGCACGCTGCGCGTATGGGACTTAGACCTCACGCACCTCACACGCCACACCTTGATCGGGCATAACGGTCCTGTGATCACAACGGACATCAGCCCCTACGGGCAAATCGTGTTGTCGGGCGGCAGCGATAATATGCGTTTGTGGAATATCAGCACGGGCGAATTGATCCGCACATTTGAGGGACACAGCGCCCCCGTATTCAAAGTGATGTACAGCAGGGACGGTCAAACGGCGCTTTCCGCCTCATTTGATGGGACGGCACGCCTCTGGAACATCAACACAGGCGAAGTGATTCACATTTTCAACGCGCTAGAACCGCTGTTCGTGGCAACCTTCTCTCCTGACGAGCGATCTATCCTTACGGGGTCGCAAATCGGCACAATCTTCCAATACGACATCGAGACGGGCGAATTGATCCGCGAACTACAACCGCACGCCGATTCCGTGTGGACGATGGTCTTCACGCCGGACGGTCAGCGATTGGTCACAAGCGCGAACGACGGTGAGATCAGCGTTGTGGATTTCGAGACGGGCGCGATCCTCAACACTTACCAGAACAACGCCCCCGTCTTTGATCTCGCGCTCAGTCCCGATGGGCAAACCTTCGCCGTCGCCGGTGGAGATTACAGTGTGCGACTGCGAAACCTCGACACAGGCGCGACTCTGCGCGTGCTGCGCGGGCATACCAATGTGATCTACGCACTGGCGTTTAGTCCCGATGGACGAATGCTCATTTCCGCCTCTGCCGATAACACGCTGCGTTTATGGGATGTTGAAACGGGCGAGACGATTCGCGTGATGAACGGGCATACAGGCGTTGTGCGCGGTGTGGCATTCACGCCAGACGGCGCACAGGTGATTTCGGCGTCCTTTGATGGCACGCTTCGCACATGGATGACAGATTATCAAGCCTTCATGACCGAAGTCTGCGGTCAACTTGTGCGCGACTTCACCCCCGATGAGCGAGATCGTTTTGCTATTCACGGTACGACCTGTGAAGGGTTATTGCCATGATAACCCTTATGTGAGCGTCAGATTTTTGCGCTAGACGGCGGTTTCTTTCAACGCGACCAGTTTGGCACTGACTTCCCACAACTGCGCCCACGTCGACTCGTTGTAGGTGGCGTTATCGGACGGGGTCGCTTTGCACTTGACCCAATATTTCCCGGTCACATTTTCGACATCCGGCGAACTGGCAAGGTAAATAGAGGTTTGTGCGCCTTGCTCCGGCGTTAATCCCACAAAGCGCAGGGCAAAATTAATCGCAGCAGACGGAATCGCGCCCATGTTGCTGGCAAAACCCGTTCGCACCAAACCGGGATGCAGCACATTGACAGTCACGCCTGTACCCACCAATCGCCGCGCCAGTTCATAGCTAAACACGACGTTGGCGAACTTTGAACGACCATAGGCATTGAAGCCGAACCCACCTTTTTCAAACTGCAAATCATCGAAATCGAGCGTTGCTCCTTTATGCGCGTCCGAGGACACGTTGACAATGCGGGCGGGGGCGCTTGCCTTCAGCGTATCCAGCAGCAAATTCGTCAGCAGGAAATAGTTCAGGTGGTTGAGCGCAAAGGTTTTCTCAAACCCTTCGGATGTAACCTCTCGCTTGCCAAATGCTGCGCCCGCGTTATTGACCAGCACATGCAGTTTCGGGTATTTTGCCTTAAACTGATCGGCTGCCTTTCGTACCTCTGCCATAATCGACAGATCGGCGATGATGGCTTCAACAGCTTGATTGCCACTCTGCTGCTTGATCTCGTTCACGACTGCCGCGCACTTATCAGCGTTGCGTCCCACAATCACGACGGTTGCGCCCATGTCTGCCAGCGCCTGTGCCGTTGCTTTGCCAATGCCGTTCGTCGCGCCGGTCACAAGGCAGATTTTGCCGTTCATGTTATTTTTCAATGTTTCATTCCTTGACTGATGTGCATCTTGAAATCGAGTTGTTAACTCACCTTACGCAGATCGTTATTTCTGACCCCACCCCCGACCCCTCCCCGAATTCGAGGAGGGGAGCAAGCAGACTCTTGTTTGCGCCCTCCCCTGAATTCGGGGGAGGGAGGCGAGCGCAGCGAGCGGGGTAAGGGTCAAACTGACAGCCTGTAT
>JBBQRJ010000392.1:0-4906 GCA_038214955.1 Aggregatilineales bacterium
CGGCTCGATCGGCGTCGACTCGGTGCAGGGCGAGGGCGCGACCTTCTGGGTCGAACTGCCGGCAGCCTGACCCCGCCGGGACTTGCCGTTCGTGGGCCGAAGGGGGAATCCCCAAGTTGTTCGGGTTGCAGAGCGAGCGCCGCACCCATCAGAGTCAAATCGCCGTTTGGACTTTCGTAGCCCTCGTTGGTGAATCCAACACGCCCGTTATGCTCAACCACATACACAGGCTGGTCAAGACGGTTAAGACAGTTTTTGATCGCCTGTTCGTCGTAAACCAGCGACTGTGAATTACCCTGCCAGCGTCTGCGCTGACTGCCGGATGTCCGAACCTGTATGCCGTTGGCGGCTTGTGTGTTTTGCATATGCCATTTTCTCAACGATCTTGGGTAATTCGCACGCCCACATTCTTAAATTCATAAATCCGTAACGCCTCTTTCCAGAGACTCGCATCGGCATGGATCATCACGTCCCCGCCGCTGCGTTCAATCCCGGTGATATGCACTTCGACAGCGACCTGTTTGCTATCGTTCAACACCTGCCCGCGATATTTCCAAGTCATATTGTGATTTTCCACGAGTCCAAAACGCGGGCTTTCTAGTCCCTGCCCAAGCCCCGCTTGTATCGCGTAGGCTTGTATCGCCTGTACGATGGTTTCCAATCCGAGCGATCCCGGCATAACCGGGTCTTGGTGGAAATGACAGGCGAAAAACCAGTCGTTCGGGTCAACCTTGTTGGTCGCGTAGACGTAGCCCTGTCCGTGATTGCCGCCTTGCACATCAATGCGGACATCATCCAGAAAGGCAAGCTGACGCGAAGGCAGCGCAAGCGTTGAACCGCTCTGGAGTGTAGCCGTCCGATTTCCCGGCAAATGTACGAGCGGTGCTGTCGGGTTTGCCTCATGCCATTTGGCGGGCGGCTTACCACGATCCAGACCCGCTTGGCTTGAAAGTGCCTGTTGAGTGAAGTAACCAAAGGTCGAACTACCCGCGTAAAATGACTCGCCATCCAACTGCATATCAAACGTGTACTTCTGGATGATAATGCCTTGCAGAATAGTTGATGAAACCAGTTCTACACGGTTGACGAGCGTTTTGCCACGCATATCGACTTCACGCACAAGCTGACCTGTCCCGTCAAGATTGCGGAAATAGAAGTCAATATCGGGAAAATCGAGCGTGGGACCCATAAACGCCGATAGGAATCCGCACGGCTGCAACGCCATTTCCATCAGCATGGAGTACGGTATAAACGGCGAACTATTATCTAGGTAGAACCACAAGTCTGGCGGCACATCGTACTCAGCAATCATGCTGCTGCCCGTTTTCGTCACCATGCGCTCTGCATTCACATCAACGATGCGCGAAAGCAGCATCAAATCCGTGTTGGGGATGCGTGGAGCGCGTTTATCATCGTAGATGGCGTATTCTGAGCCAAAGCACGCTTTGATCGACCCTCTGGCGAATTGATCAATGCTGGCGGTGTCAAAAATAGCGGGGCGTCGAACATAATTCGTCTGCGGTTTTACGGCGACGGGTGCGGCGGTTGGATGGTTGGCTTGCGCTTTGAGCAGAGCGCCGATCTCGCGGAGTCCGGTCAAGCGGCTTTGCAGTTGTGCGCTGTGATTGCGGGCAGCGCCGCTTACAGAGGTTTGTACCGTCTCCATCACTTCTGCTGTAGGATGTGGGAAGGGATGTCGAATACGCCGACGGTTGTCCTCGTTCAACATGATTTCCTGAACCGGATCGCCGCCCAACGTGATCGTGCGTAACAAACGCTTGCGCTCTGCGACGGGAGCGTGATCCTCGTAGAGTACCGAGAGATTGAGGGGTACGCGGTGGCTCACCAAACGCGCCAACAACTTGAACAATGCTGTGTGATCGTCAAGGCGTAGTTGATCCATCGCCACAGCAAGATGTTCCCGATCTGAGGCGTGCAGCGTGTCGTTGATCCAGCGGGTGCAGGTCGAACCGGGTCCCAACTCGATGAACACCCGTGCGCCATCCCGATAGGTATTATGAATCAATCGGGGAAAGTCCACCTGTTTGCACGACACCCGCGCCATGCTCCGCGCTACAAGGTCGTTATCTAGGCGCAGCGGTTCGTAATCTGCCGCCGAATAGAACGTGATGTTATCCTGAACGGGGTGAACCGTCCGACGATACAAAGCGTAGAACGCCGCATATTCTGACAGCATAGCTTCGTTATGAATCACGGTTTCAAAGGGGGCGCGTAGGGCTTCGCAGCCCACCCGTGCGATCACACGCTCACAGGCTGCCGGATCACCCGCGATCACGACTTCTGACGGCGTATTAACGTGCGTCAGATAAACCCGCGTTTCGTGGACAAGTTGATCGGACACGGTGGCAGGGGAAGCCGTGAGGACAAAGGACGCCCAAAAATTGTTTTCAAAGTGTGCGGGAAGTCCCCATGCTTCGCGGACAGCCTCTTTACGTCCGAACAAGCGCGTTTTGAACAAGGTTGAGTTATTCAGGATAACGCGGGCTGGATCGGCGTCACGCCAGACCCGCAGCGCCCACAACATACTGCTTTCACCCAAACTGTAGCCAAAAGCCATATCCGGCTTGATCTCGAACACGTCACGCAGCACATGGGTATACGCCGTCGAAAACAGAATGCCCGAACTCATCATAGCGTTCTGGTCATCCATCAGTCGAGCGCGTGTCGCCCTCACTTGAGTTCGATCAGGGGCGGCGAGATGGCGCGGATAGAGCAAACTTTCCCCGCTGTGATCGCCTACATCCGACACAAGGGATTGCATGTGGTCAAGCGCCGCCGGGAACAGATGCATCCAATCGCGCCCATGACCGGGATATGAGTTAAACCCACCCGGATAGACAAAAGCGACTCCACCCGTTGCGCCCACCGGATTCGCGCTGAATGAGCTTCCGGCGGGAGTTTGCCAATCGCCGCCCCGTTCAAAGGTTTGAGGAATGCCTGTGAGCGCCAGTTGCAGTTCACGACGCAGCATATCGGGCGTGCGTGCGAGGATGACCGCCGCATACCGTCCATTGCGATAGGTGGAGAACGCACGCTGCGCGAGTACCGCTAACAGTTCATCGCTGTCAAGCTGTTGGAGACGATGAAGGAGCGTCTCACGGTCATCAGCATCCACCGGAAACAGATACAACCCCTTGTGGCGTAGATACGAACTCCCCGCCTCGATGTTTGGCGTAACCCCTTCGGTCATGACGACTTGGGCGCATGTTCCATCGTCGCCAAGCCCGCTGATCACGGCGCATCGTTTGACACCCGCCGGACTAAACCATGTACGCGACTCTTGAGGCACATAGAACGCAGTATCCGCCCATGCTTGAGGCTGTTTGGGCGCTGACCAATGAGGTGTTGCCGGTATAAAACGCTGATCGAGGCAAAGCGCCGTCTTGATGAGGCTGGCAATGCCCGCCGCCGCGCCCGTATGCCCGATATTCGCTTTCACGCTCCCAAGCGCGGTGGGCAGCGTATCCCCATTTTTGCGATAGACGCGGGTCAAAGCGGCGATTTCCGCTTCATCTTGCGCGGCGATCCCGCTGGCAGACGCTTCGACATAGCCAACCGAGTCGGGAGTTAGCCCGGCAGTCGTCAGCGCATGATCGAGAGTCAAAGCGATGCTCGCCGCATCGTTTGCGGGATGTAGCGCAACGCTTTCGATGGTCGCGTACACATGCTGTCCCTGTGTCCGATTCGCACGTTTGACGACCACTGCTCCAGCGCCCTCGCCCGCTTGCCAGCCGTTTGCGTGCTGGTCAAAACTGAGGGTCAGCGTGCCGCTGTTGAGCGGGTGTTGTGCGCGGCGAAGCGTCACGTTTTCCACGCCAGCAGCGAGATCAACCGCGCCAATGATCACCGCGTCAAGGGTATCATCTGCCAGCAAGTGTTGTGCGACCTGCAAGGCTTTGTAGACGCCGTTTTCAGCCGATGACAGGGTAAAGGCGGGTCCAGAGAAATTCCAGAGCGCACTCACGCGACTGGAAACAATATTCCCGATGTAGCTGGTGTACTGGTTGACCTGTGCGGGCGGGCTGATGGCGTCTTTAGCGATCTGCTCCAATTCCGAGAGGTCAGAATCGAGTTGAATCCCCTGCCGGGCGAGACTCTCTTTGATCTGCCACGAGAGATCAAGGCGGCTGCGATACTGATGCAGACTGAGTTCTGTTTCTAGCACGACGATCACCGCGACATGGCTGTCTTCTGCGAGTTGGGCATCCAACACAGCGTTATCAGCCACCTTGAGCAACAGCAAATGCTGTGGCGTCGGCTGGTCGTCCTCGCGGGGGGGGAACTTGAAGCGCAAAAAGTCGATTTCAAACGAGTCGATATAGGCGGCTTGGGGCGCTTGATCCGCCAGCCCCTTCCAGCGTTTCGGCGGAAGTGGGATGAAATGCTGTTTGCCGTCATACAAGGTTCGGGCGAAAGCGTCTAATCCATCACAGCCGCCAAAATGGGCATCCATCCCGACAATTGCCAGACGTGGAGTCGGGGTCGGCGGAACAGATTGAGACAGCGCGGGGTCGGGCGATTGCAGAATCAAATGGGCGCTCACCCCGCCAAACCCGAATGCGTTGATTCCAGCGGTCTTGTCTGACTCTAGCCACGCGGTATTCTGGCGAACGATCTGCGTCGCGCCGAAACGACCTGAGGTCAACGGATGTTCAACACCAATCGTCGCGGGAATCTGGTTGTGCTTCATGCTTAAGATCACCTTGAGGACGCTGGCAAGTCCGGCTACCGTCAACAGGTGTCCAAGATTTGCCTTCACCGCGCCGATTCTGGGCAGCGTCTTGCTGTCATAAAAGAACTCATCCATCGAGTTCAATTCGGTTTTATCCCCTAAAGGCGTGCCGCTGGCGTGACACTCGATATACTGCACGCTGCGCGGATTGAC
>JBBQRJ010000393.1:0-4880 GCA_038214955.1 Aggregatilineales bacterium
TGAATCGCCACGCGGACGAGGTTGTTTTCGGGCTGCTGCGCCGTCAAACTGACGCCCGCTGTTTGACAGTGAAAGCGCATCAACCACGAGCGCGGGTCTTTCGCGCCAAACGTCTCGCGCATTTCACGCGCCCAGATGCGACGCGCCGCCCGCAGTTTGGCGATCTCCTCAAAGAAATCGTTATGCACGTTGAAGAAGAAACTCAAACGTGGGGCGAACTCATCAATATCCATGCCGCGCTTGACCGCCCAACGCACGTATTCCAACCCGTCCGCCAGCGTGAACGCCAGTTCTTGAATCGCCGTGCTGCCCGCCTCGCGGATGTGATAGCCGCTGATGCTGATGGTATTCCACAGCGGCATGTATTTTGTGCCGAACTCGATGGTATCAATCACGAGACGCATAGACGGTGCAGGCGGGAAAATAAACTCTTTTTGGGCAATGTATTCTTTGAGGATGTCGTTTTGCAGCGTGCCGCGCAGTTTCTCCATCGGGACGCCCTGCTTTTCCGCCGCCACGATGTAGAATGCCCAGATGATCGCCGCCGGACTGTTGATCGTCATGCTGGTGGACACTTCACCCAACGGAATGCCATCAAACAGCAATTCCATATCCTTGAGCGAACTGATCGCCACGCCGCATTTGCCGAACTCGCCCAACGCTTCCGGTTGATCGGTGTCGTAGCCCATCAGAGTCGCTAGGTCAAACGCGACAGATAAGCCCATGTTGCCCTGTGACAGCAAATATTTATAGCGGGCGTTCGTTTCTTCGGCTGTGCCAAACCCCGCGAACATACGCATCGTCCACAGCTTGCCGCGATGCCCCGTCGCATGAATGCCGCGTGTGAACGGGTATTCGCCGGGAAAACCAATATCGCGTAAATAATCTTGATCGGCAACATCGGCGGGGCTATACAGGGGATCAATCGGTAGGCTCGATTGGGTCATGAAGGTTTCTTGGCGCTCTGGCATTTTCGAGCGCGTTGGATTGAGCGTCTCACGCTCCCATCGTTCCTGTTGGGCTTTTAAGTCAGAAGTCATAAGATAATCTCCAAAAAAGCGGACGGTTTATTGCCATTATAGCACCCACGCCGAATCTGACGTAAAATATTTGCGAAACGATCAACAGGCACTATGACCCAACCAAAACGCATCACGGCTCAAATTCTGCGTATTGAAAAGCGATTCATCCGCCAGCCGCTTTATGCTGTGCTGGCGCTGATCTATTTTCTCGTCTTACTCAACCTGACCCGCATCCTCATCAGTCAGCCGCTCACGGGGAAAAACAGTGAAGTCGCCTACTTCACGCTGATTCTATTGATCGCCTTCCTATGGATGTTCGTCCGCTCTGTGCTGATCATTTCGCCCAAATTTCATGACCGTTTCAGCACCGCGATCCCCGTATGGGAACAGATTTTGCTGACGATCAATGAGGCAGTTGCCGCTGGTTTGCTGGCGTTATTTGGTTCAAACCTGCTGGTGCATCTGTTTCAGCCAGACGTGTTCACCACCCGCGTTGATTTACCCTATACCGTCAGCATCGGGATCGTCGTCATCACCTACTACGTTGGCATGGAACTCATGTGGGTTCAAAGCTGGAACAATTTTTTCAGCCGCAGCAGGGTATGGGTGAACCTAGCGCGATTTTATGCCCCACTTGCGTTGATCGTGACGACACTGATCATTACGCGCCGCTTGATCAACCGGGCTGATCCGCGTACCGCTCAACTGCTTGGCACATCCGAACTCGATTTAACGGTGCTGGCGCTTGCTCCGGTGATCTGGCTGCTCATCCTTGTCGTCGTCATCTTGATTTATACAGGCGGGCGCGGCTTACGGGAGCGTTTCTTGCCAACCCTCTTGCTAGATCGCTTGCCGCCGCGCCTGTCACGTATCCTTCGCTCAATTTCGGATATGGACATGCTGTTGATTCTGTCCGCGCTGGCAACCGTGATCCCCGCCTACCTGTTTCTCATCGGTGATCGTGGTGGTTTTCTCGGCGTCCTCAGCGGGCAAATTCAGCAGGGCGCAGGCGCATTGATCGAAACGTCGCAACAAGCGTTAGCATTCCTATTCACCATTCCGTTTTATATCGTCGTTGCCTCGCTGTTGATCATCTATGCGATGGCGATGGCACAAAGCAAACTTTCTGCCAAGCAGCGTGACGAATTGGTGGATTCTCTACCGATTGGCTTCTGTATCATCTTGATCATTACGCTCTACCTGTTTGCTATCCCCTTCACACAGGTATTGATCGCCGGACGCCTTCCCCAACTCCAGCAAGAGTTGGGGCGCATTCTGACGTTCAACGTCGTGATCCCGCTGATGCTCCTCTACGGACATTATTTCGTCCTCGTGCGTATGCCCTATGGACGCGGACAAAATCGCTGGCGCGAGAATTTCAGTATCACGTTAGCGTCTGAACTGGCGAACGTCGAACGCGATATTCAGGCGCTCAACACGCAAATCGAACAGCTTGATCAAACGTGGATACACGATCAACGTCTGGAAACGCTCTATCGCTATGTGCAACTCAACAGCCGCCGTGACGATCTCAACATGCGGCGTTTGCAGTACGTTGCAGAACGGCAAAGCCTCGCAGAACTTTCCGAAGCGCCGGTGTCTATTGCCGTCGCCCGTCTGCCCATTCGCATTGTCAGCATCGGTATTCCGCTGCTGTTGTTCATCCAAATCTACCAGTGGGCGATTCTCAATAACGGCTTGCGCGACATCATCAACAACCCCAATATCACCGTGTTCGAGTTCTTCCGGGCGCTGCTGCGCCAAACACAATTCTAACATTTTATATATCGCTAATTTCCTTAATCATGTTAAGATATTTGCAACTATAGGACAGTGGATTTAAACTATCCGCAATCTTAAGAAGAAGTTTGTAAGGATAGTGGATGTCCACTGATGAACTAATCGCCGTACTCGAACCACACATTCAACCCATCAAAGCCGATGACACAATGGCAGAAGCAGGGCGCAAGGCGCTTTTACCCGAACTGGTGAAGATGCTCAAGCACGAAGCGGGCAGCCGCACGGGTGAAGACATTGAAGACGTTCACGATATGCGCGTAGCAACCCGACGTATTCGTTCGACCTTTCGCCTGTTGGATAGCTATTACAAGCCCAAATCCATTGCCCCCTACAATCTGCAACTACGTAAAGTGGCGCGTGCGCTTGGGACAGTGCGTGACCTCGATGTGATGATCGTGAACTTGACCGCCTTTGCCAGCACCCTCCCCGAAGATCGCGGCGCGGCGTTACAGCCGATCTTCGACAAACTGAACGACGAGCGAACCAGTGCGCGTAAAGACCTCAAGCGCCTGTTCGACAAAGGCAGCTACCGCCGCTTTCTTGGCGACTTCGGTAAATTCCTGACAACCCCGAAGGCGGGCGCTCATAGCAGCGAAGAGGGTGATCTAGTGCCTGTGCAGGTGCGTCACATTTTGCCGACGCTCATTTACGATCATTTGGGGCATGTCCGCGCCTACGACAGCGTGATCGCTAAAGCAGATGCGACCACCCTGCACGCGCTCCGCATCGAGTTCAAGCGACTGCGTTACACCGTATCACTTTTCTCCGAGATCATGGGCAGCACGATCAAAAATTTCGTTGATGAACTGAAAACCATTCAGGATCATCTCGGCAATTTGAACGATGTATCCACCGCGCAAATCCGCCTGAGCGACCTGATCGACAGCTTGAAGCCGGATGAAGCCGCGCTTGCCATCGAAGTCTTACGCGAATACATGGTGCAGCAAGACACACAGGGTGAACAACTTGTTACGTCGATGCCAGAAATTTGGCAGCGATTCAATGGGAAGACGGTGCAGAAACATCTCGCGTCGTCTATCGCCGCGCTTTAACCCAGTCCACAAGCCCGGCGACTCCTAATGACGCCAGCAGCAGGATCGGCGGGTAAGCGGGGAGATAGTAACGCTGCCATTCGAGCGGCGTTAGAAACCACACGCTCAATAAGATAACGAGCGCCCACATGCCGATCAATAGGCGAAGTGGGCGCTGCGTTTTTCTAAGGAGATAGATCCCGCCGATCACAATCAGCGGCACAAGGATCACCGCGCCGACGTGAAATCCGTGCCAGATTGACGCCTCGTACACAAGGATCGAGTCTGCGAGAGGTTCTGCCCATCCGTCAATCTCAAAATATTGGGGCGGCGTGACGAATACTTGACGCAAAAATCCCGCCGCTGATTCAGTCACGCTGGTATAGCCGCCAAAAGCATCATTTTGCCCTTGCAGCAGGTCTTGTCGCAGCGTGAGAACTTCCCCCGCCCGACTCACCGGATCACCCCACCATGCAGGATTGAGCGCGTAGAACACCATCAGCGCGAGAACACCCGCCGCGATCAATCTAACTACCGACTGCACCCATTCTGTAGGGACGCGCAACGGCGCGTCCGTTTGCCCATTCTGGTGGACTCGTAACCCGTCGCTTTGTGCGTTGTAGGGGCGGGACAATGTCCCCGCCCGTTGAACCGGGCGACCACCTTGGGTCGCCCCTACACCTCTGTCAACAGGTCGGGGTGCGAGAGGTAAGAAAAGAGAGATTCCCAACGCCCCAAACACGCTGATCACTGTGAATACACCCGTGTGTTTGCTGGCAACCGTCAGCCCTGCCGCGATTCCTAGCGCCAGCGCCGCATTCCAACCGCGCCGTTTGACCCACCACGCGCCAGCCAACACCGTGAGCAAGCTAAAAAACGTCAGGCTGCCTTCCATCATCGCCCGCCGCCCGTTGATCAACAGCGCGGGATGCAGCGCATACAGCAGACTCGCTGTCACCGCCGCCCATCGTCCGCCTGTCAACCAACCGAGCGCGAACATCACCGGCACGCCGAGCGCCAGCAGCAG
>JBBQRJ010000394.1:0-4874 GCA_038214955.1 Aggregatilineales bacterium
GATGGGAAGAATAAGCCCACCACCCAGAAGACGGGCAGCAAAGCGAAGTAAAAACTCGTCATTTGTCATAGAATTGAGGTTGGGCGCAGATCGCTATTTCTGACCCCACCCCCGACCCCTCCCCGAATTCGAGGAGGGGAGAAAACAGACTCCGGTTTGCGCTCTCCCCTGAATTCGGGGGAGGGAGGCGAGTGCAGCGAGCGGGGTAGGGGTCAATCTGACACCCTGCGTAAGGTGAGATATGATTGAGGTTGGGCGCAGATCACACTATCTGCGCCCTTTTTCCAAAAGCAGATTTTGTTTTCTTAATTGCATCGATTTTAAGGACTCTCAAAGATGAGTTCACCCTTATCAATTGAAACGACTGGCGAAAGCATTGAACAGGCAATTGCCAAAGGATTAGCAGAACTCAAGGTCGAACCCAGTCAGGTGATTGTCGAAATCCTTGAAGAACCGAGCGAAAGTATGTTCGGGCTACCGGGTCGGCTTGCGCGTGTTCGTTTGCAGGTCTTGAGCTTTCCCAAACCTGTGTATGAGCCGCCGCCCGTAGTAATTGCCCCGCCTTCGCCGCCGGAAGATCGTCTGATACTGCCTGAGTCACGACCTGAGCCGCCGCGCCGTGAAGATCGTCCTGAACGCACAAACCGCACGGATCGCCCTGAACGTCCGGCACAAAGTACCGAACGAACCGAAGCACCGCGCCGGGAAGACCGTCCCGCACGAGCGCCGCGTCCTGAACGCGAAAATCGTGCAGAGCGTCCGCCACGTCCGCCCAAGCGTGATTTCCAGACGGAATTTCCCGATTATATGGACGTGGACGATGAAGACGCTCCCGTTTTAATACAGGTAGAAGAAATTCCAGAGGAAGCATGGGACGACGAAGCGTCGATTGGGCGCGTCGTCCTTAACGAACTGCTGACACACATGGACGTTCAAGCGCGAATCGCCGTGCGACGTGCCGAAGCGGGTGAAGAAGGCGAAAGCACCCCCTGGGTGTTGGACATCACAGGCGTTGACCTCAACCGTTTGGTCGGGCGGCGTGGCGAAACGCTGGCATCCTTGCAGTACATCACCCGCTTGATCACCAGCCGCGAACTCCAGCGCCGTTCAGAAGTGATCGTTGATGTGGAAGGCTATAAATCCCGCCGTGCTGCCGCGCTTCATGCGCTGGCGTTGCGTATGGCAGAAGAATCCGTCCGCACGAATCGCACGATCCCGCTTGAACCGATGCCGCCGCATGAACGCCGAATCATTCATCTGGCGCTGCGTGGGCGTCAAGATGTCGTCACAAAAAGCGTTGGCGAAGGGGTTTCGCGTAAAGTTACGATTGTGCCGAGTTCACAGGCATGATCGATTACCTGCTGATCGGTCACATGACGGCAGACCTCACCCCCGGCGGACGCATTGCCGGGGGAACTGTGTCGTATGCGGCACGGACAGCCGCCGCTTTTGGGCTGCGCGTCGGTTTGCTGACGAGCGCCACCGCTGACGAGTCTCTGCTCGAAGAACTGCGCCCCTATACCGAAATTCGCTCTCTCCCCGCTGACCAAACCACCACTTACGAGAACATTTACGAGCCAAGCGGACGCATTCAGTACGTGCGTGGGGTCGCCGCACCCATTCGACCCGACGATATTCCGGCGGATTGGCTGAGTACGCGGCTCGTACATCTCGCGCCGATTGCTGGAGAGGTTGATCCGCAAGTGGCACATCGTTTTACAAACTCAATGGTGCTGCTGACGCTGCAAGGCTGGTTACGTCAATGGGATGCGGACGGGCGCGTTCATTTTCGCCGCTGGCATGACGCCGATGTGTTGAAGTCGATTGATATGACCGTGTTCAGCGAGGAAGACATCATCGAATCGCCCGACATGGAATCTGACTTCGCCGGAACAGTCGAGCATTTATTTCTCACCCGCGCTGAAAAAGGCGGGACGTATTATCACAACGGCGTACCCACGAGCTATAGCACACCTCAAGTCGAATTGGTCAACCCCACAGGCGCGGGGGATGTATTCGCGGCGTCCCTGCTGGCAAGTTTGCCCGCATTGAATTACGACATGCACAAGGCAATCAAGGTGGCGGCGCGATTAGGGGCGATCTGCGTGACGCGCTTCGGCATCGACGGCACACCGACAGCAGCGGAAGTTCAGCAAGCACTCGCAGAGGGTTAAGAATTAAGCCTCACCCCCTTGCCCCCTCTCCGAACGGAGAGGGGGGACAAAAGTAGCGAGGGGTTTATCGGACGCGCCGTTGCGCGTCCCTACAAAAAAACGTTTCATATCTAGGCTCACGAGTAAACCATATGATTCAAACTATTCTGTACAATGCCCGTATCATCACACTCGATGATCACGTTGAGCGTGCTTCCCTGTCCGCCATAGCCATTCGTGACGGCAGAATCGCCGCGCTTGGCACAGACAGCGATATTCTGCCTTTAGCCACCGTCGGGACGAAAAAGCACAATATGCAGGGATTGGTCATTGTCCCCGGCATGACCGATTCGCATGTGCATTGGAAGTGGACAGCCGAGTCGCTGCACCAAGTGAATGTGTACGGCACGCGGGATATTCGAGAAGCGGTTGAGCGAGTCGCCGCGCAAGCCGCCAAAACCCAACCGGGCGAATGGATTCAGGGCTACGGCTGGTCACAGGACACATGGACAGATTATCGCTTCCCCACCGCTGCTGATCTGGATACGCTTGTGCCAAATCACCCCGTATTTTTGCGTTCGCGCAGCGGTCACGCCGCATGGGTCAATTCGTATGCGCTGAAACTGTGCGGAATCGATGCGAATACGCCGGACGTGATCGAAGCCGAAATCCAGCGCGATTCGTCGGGCAATCCGACGGGAATCCTGATCGAGTGGAACGCCATGTATCTGGTAGAGGATCATATCCCCGCACCTACACCCGACCAGACCGCCGATCAAATGCGTAAGGCGCAGGGCATGGCGCACAGCATGGGCGTCACAGGAATCCACGATTTCGACAACCAGGATTGTCTCGCGGCGCTCCAGATCATGCGAGAACGCGGCGAACTTGGTTTGCGCGTCCTCAAGCAGGTCAACAAGGGCTTTATTGATTCTCTGCTGCATATGGGCTTGCGAACGGGTTTCGGGGATGAATGGCTGCGCTTAGGCAACCTTAAAATCTTCGCAGATGGCGCAATCGGCGCTCATTCGGCGTACATGTTCGAGCCATACATCGGTGAGCCGAATAATGTGGGGATCGTCGTGGTTGGCAAAGAGGAAATGCTCGAACTCATGAGCCGCGCCAGCGCCAACGGATTCGCATCAACGGTTCACGCCATCGGGGATCGCGCTGTGCATGATGTCCTCGACGTGATGGAACAGGTACGCGCCGAAGAAGCGGCAAAGGGCATCCCGCGTGATGTGCGCCGTCATCGCATGGAACATGTACAGGTGATCCATCCGAACGATGTCAACCGGCTTGCCGAACTGGATATTATCGCCTCGATGCAGCCGATTCACGCCACATCTGACTATCCCATTTCTGACGCGGTATGGGGCGCGGAACGCTCCGCTTACGCCTACAACCCGCGCTTGCAGTTAGATCGCGGCGTGACGGTGTGCTTCGGCTCCGATTCACCCTGTGACGAATTCGGGGCGCTCAAGGGGATTCACGCGGCGGTCACACGCCGCCGCCCTGACGGGACACCCGGTGCAGACGGTTGGTATCCTGAGGCACGCATTAGCGTCGATGAGGCGCTCAAAGGTTATACTACTGGCGCAGCATTTGCGGCGGGTATGGAAAATCACATGGGCAAACTTGCGTCGGGTTTTCTGGCAGATTTGACCGTACTAGACCGTGATCTGTACACCATTTCCGGCGATGAAATCCTTGACGTGAATGTGTGCGGAACCATGGTCGATGGCGTGTGGCGCTACGGCGAATGGATCGGATAGAATTAGCATTTAGAAATAGTTGAATGCTAGGGAGAAGATGAATAGATGACACGTCCCGGAATGGTTATTGGTGAAACTGAATTCGCGGTTCACAATGATACGCTCAAAGTTGGCGATTCCGCGCCGGACTTTCGCCTGACAGCGAACGATTGGAAACCTAAGACGCTGGCGGACTACCCCGGCAAAGTCAAAATTTTGAGTATTATCCCCTCATTGGATACCCGTGTCTGCGCGGCACAAACGCGCCGATTTAATCAAGAGGCGGCAAACTTGAGCGATGATGTTGTAATCCTCACTGTGAGCGCCGACCTGCCCTATGCACAGCGGCGTTGGTGTGGTGCAGAAGGCATCGACAAAGTGATCACGCTGTCTGACCACAAAGACATGAACTTTTCTGATGGGTATGGCGTTCATGTCAGCGATCTGCGTATCTGTCAGCGGGCGCTGTTCGTGGTCGATCAGAATAACGTCGTGCAGTATGCCGAATACGTTCCGATCATGGGGCATGAAGTCACATTTGATGCGGCACTTACCAAAGCGCGAGAACTCGTTAGTCAATAAAGAAGTTAAAAGTAGAAACTCACCTTACGCAGATCGTTATTTCTGACCCCACCCCCGACCCCTCCCCGAATTCGAGGAGGGGTGCAAGCAGACTCCTGTTTGCTCCCTCCCCTGAATTCGGGGGAGGGAGGCGAGCGCAGCGAGCGGGTCAAACCGACACCCTGCGTAAGGTGAGTCACTAACTGCTGGCGCAGAAACGTGTTCTCAGCGATCAACTCAGATTTACTGCGTGTAACGTCCATCCCGGCACCAAGGGTTGGATGGATGATAGCCGGTTGCAGACAACGCTTGAAGTATCGCTCGATGGGCGCGATAATACGGACGAACAGTTGATGAAAGCGGCGTTGCAGGAATTGACGACGCATCGGTTACTGGAGGTGCTGTG
>JBBQRJ010000395.1:0-4872 GCA_038214955.1 Aggregatilineales bacterium
ATCTCTTGCGGCAGCCGACAGTGACTCTCTCGGTGAGCCTCATCTGTACGGATCGCCGCAGCATCGACACCGCCGAATATACAGGCGTCCCGATCTCTGCCCTATTCGACCTCGTAGACCTTGACCCCAACGCAACCAACGCCCTCATACATGGCTATGATGGCTATTCGACGATCCTTTCGCTGGAAGATTTCCGCGAACAAGCTGTGATCGCCTACGCGATCAACGGCGAAACGCTCACGCACGATCAAGGATTCCCCGCCCGCCTCGTGATTCCGGGTCGCTTTGGCTACAAAATGCCCAAGTGGATCACGCGGGTTGAAGCGACAGCGAGTGAGGATGGCGGCTTCTGGGAGAGTCGGGGCTTTGACCGGGACGGCATCGCCAACGCCGTCGAAATTACAGCGCATGAAACTCTCGCAAATGGCATGATTCGGTTACACGGTTTTGTCTATAGCCCCTCCACGCCTGTGCTTGAACTTCAAATCGCCGTTGATCGCGGGAACCGCACTTCTTTTCCGCTAGAGGCGAATCAAACACGGTGGCAAGTGGACTGGACACCGCCGTACCCGAATGGAGTGTTCCAGTTTGATCTAGCAGTTGGTGTAGTACCTCGTAGAGCCAACGCGCTCAGTTCACGCCCCTACACGATTCACACATGATTTCACGCCGAGATTTCCTCAAAGCCACCGGAATCACCTTGTTTGCCACGCAAATTCCCGGCTTCATTCCTGAAACGCGCATCACTACACCGAACTTTGAACCGCTGTATGGGCGCGTCCTTAAAGGCTTCGACGGTTTGTGGACGGACAGCATCATGCCGATCACTAAAACGCTGCCCAATGGTTATCAAACGCCGCATGGAGTGATTGAGAAGTATCGCCTACAACCCATGCTTTCGCCCGTAAGTTATCAACAGGCATCTTATGAGCCGCCGTTTGTGGCTGAAGTTATAGGCGCGAGTGCTGTCTTACGCCGCTATTGTGGGGATATGGTGCCACGTTACAGATTGGGGCATGGTGGACTGCTCAATGTGCAAGATCGCATCCACTACGATGGTGTGGATTGGTATGGAGTCGACGATTTAGGAGTCAACCCGCAGCTATTCTGGACACACAGCGCCCCGCTCGCGCCTGTGACAATCCCTCCATCTGTGCAAAATCTCACACTTGAGTTTCATCGTGCAACTTACACGCTCACTGCCTTGCAAGATGAGCAACCCCTGTTCAGCGTTCCGTTCGCGGCAGGGGATACACTGATCAGGGGTGAGTACGCAGTGACAAAGCAAACCCCTATTTCAAAAACACTTATCTATATCCGTATGCTGCCATTCGTCACAACTTTCGGGGATGATTTGCATATCTATGGGGCATATTGGCACAACAATTTCGGCAATTTTACGCCTGACGAGGGAATACAAGTGCCGCCCTACGTCGCCAAGTGGATTTACGGCGCGTCGGCAAACGGCGCAAGAGTCATCATCGTCTAAGCAAACCGTACTATAATAGACGTGAGTTAAAAGTCCAAAGTTAAAAGTTGAAAGTAAATGCGCTGGTTTTTACTTTTAACTTTCCCCTTTTAACTTTCAACTTCTGTTAGATGATGCAGGTTTATCCATGTCTGTCACTTTTTCGTTAGCATTCATCGCGGGTTTAGTTTCGTTCCTATCCCCATGCGTATTACCCCTTGTTCCGGCGTATATCGGCTACATGGGCGGGCGCGTGACCAACACCGTCGCCGCACAAATGGGCGGTACAGCGGTCATGAGCCGCCCTACGCTTGGAAGCCGCTTCAGCACACTTTCTCACGGGTTAGCGTTCGTGTTGGGTTTCACGATTGTATTTGTCTCCATCGGCTTGATCACGACGGCGTTTGTCGGGGTGATCGGGCGCGGAAACGTCAGCGCCATCACCGAGATCATCGGGCGCGTGGGCGGCGTGATCATTATCTTCTTCGGCTTGCATTTTATGGGGCTGCTGCCGCGCTTCTTCCGCTGGCTGCTGGCGCAATCGAGCATCGTGGGCAGTCCAGTGACCGCGCTGGTATTCGGTGTCGCTCTATCCGCGCTGCTGGTGTGGGCGCTCACCGATTGGCTGATCGCCCTGCCCTTCATCACCATGTTGATTCTGTGGCTGTTCTTAGGCGGCGCGTTCACGCAGCCTCAAACCTTCTGGACGAACACGATCAACAAACTCCAAAGCCTGTGGTATGCCGACACACGCCGCGAAATGGTCGCGCACGGACAGCAAAACTACCTGAGTTCGATCCTCATGGGCGTCGTGTTCTCTGCGGGTTGGACGCCTTGCATTGGACCCATCTACGGGAGCATCCTCACGACAGCCGCGATAGGCGGCGATCCCGGTCAAGCGGGGTTGATGCTGACAGCCTATTCGCTCGGCTTGGGCATCCCGTTTTTGACCGTCGCTGTGATGCTCGACAGCGCCCAAACCGTGCTGCGCCGCTTGCAAAAACACTTGCACAAAATTGAACTCGTCACAGGCACGTTCCTTGTGCTGATCGGCGTGCTGGTGGCGTCGGGTAATTTGCAGCGCCTTAGCCAGAATTTCGCAAACACGTTCGCTGATTTCTCGTATAACCTCGAAGATTGTGTCGTCCGGTTGAGCGATGGCGACATCGTGTTCGGTCAAATGGTGAGCTGTGTCAACGGCGAAATTCCGGCTCGAACTGCCGCCGCGCCGATTGTCGAAGCCCCGTCGATCTCCGACCTTGCCGAAGGTGCTGCGCTGCCGGGAATTTCTGACCTTGCGGGATCAGCCGACGCGATCACAGGTTTGGAAGTGGGCAACATCGCGCCCGACTTTGAAACCGTAGACGAATATGGGAATACGTTCCAGCTTACCGATCATCGCGGTGAAATCGTGCTGCTCAACTTTTGGGCGACGTGGTGCGCCCCGTGTAAAGTCGAAATGCCGGAATTTGAAGCGGCGTATCAAGCCAACAGCGCGAACGGCTTTACGATCATCGGCGTGAACAACGGCGAAACGCCCGACGCGGTGATCGACTTCCGCGCCGAACAAGGCGTAACATTCCCGTTTGTGATGGATCAAAATGCGGCGATTCAAGACTTGTTCGCCGTTCGCCAGTACCCCACCACCTACGTGATCGGGCGCAATGGCGTGATCCTTGCGCGGAGCTATGGTGCATTGACGGCAGAGCAAATCGACTCGTTTGTGAGCGATGCGCTTTCGTGATCGTTGGCGCATCGGTCTAGCCCTCTGCCTGTTAATCGCGGCGGCGGGCTTGTTGATTAGCGCGGGCTTACCTCAACGCAGCGACTACACGCAAATCGGGCAGATCGGGAATATCCCGATTGCGCCCGAAATTGGCGCGATTGCCCCACCCTTCCCACTCCACACCCTCAGCGAGACAACCGAATATCAGCCGGGACTGCCCACCGTGATCAACTTCTGGGCGACGTGGTGCGTTCCGTGTGAAGTCGAAATGCCGGAACTGCAAGCGTTTCAAGTGGCTCACCCCGACGTACAATTGATCGCCGTGAATGTAGGCGAATCCGCGCAAATGGCGCTAACATGGGCAGAAGCACGCGGTATCAGCTTACAAATCGCGTTTGACCCAACGGGTGATATATCGCGTTTATATGCAATACGTGGAATGCCAACAACGTTTGTTATCTCGCCTGATGGAATCATCCGGCATATTTTTTACGGCGCGACGACACGATCCGCGCTTGAAAATCAACTCGCAGACTGGATTTCCTAAGGAGGATGCTTGAACGCACTTGAAAGACGACGACAGCGGGCTTTGAGTCTCAATCGCTTTACGCTGCGACTCGCCCGAAATTGGCTGAAAATTACGCTGGTGCTGATAGGCATTTTCGCCGCGCTTCCTTGGGTCGCACCGACACTCATGCAATTGGGGCTGACAGCACCCGCGCGGGTGCTGTACACCCTCTACAGTCCGTTTTGCCATCAGTTCGCATTCCGCTCGATCTTCTTGTATGGGGAACAGCCGTTTTACCCCCGTGAGGTCAGCGGGACAACGGCGACTCCCTACGAGGAAATCATTGCGAATTCACCGGAATGGCGCGAAACGGTGTCGCGCTGGGTCGGGATGCCGGGACGCAGCATGTTTGCGACGGTTGAGGAATTTAACCCTTACCTGTGGTCGCCCGATTTGCAATTTGCTTCGCGGGAGTTCCTCGGCACAGCGCAAATGGGCTACAAAACGGCGATCTGCGCTCGTGATATGGCAAGTTATACCATGCTGTTCGTCGGCGTGGCGATCTACAGCATTCCTGTCGTGCGGCGGCGTCTGCGCCCCGCCCCGATCTTCCTGTATGTCCTGCTCGGTCTAGCACCCATCGGTATTGATGGTTTGAGCCAACTGCTCGGTTATGCACCGTTCAATTTGTGGCAGCCCCGCGAAACCGACCCGATCTTCCGCGTGGTGACCGGCGGCTTATTCGGCTTGATGAATGCATGGCTTGGGTTGCCTTATCTTGAAGCGTCATTCAAAGATACGCGCCAGCAAATCGAGATTAAACTTGCCCGTGCGGGATTGACACCGTAAGAGCAATTCCTATCCCATGCAAGTCTGCACAGCACAGTGTGCTGTGTAAACAGGCAAGAAAAAACCCCCTAACTTTGCAGCTAGGGGGTTTTTCTTTCTTAACCTAACGCTTGTTTAGGTTGAACCACCGCCACCATCGTCTGGTGTGGGGGTGATCGTGGACGTGGGCGTCGGTGTCCGCGTATTCGTATTGGTCGGCGGTACGGTGTTACTTGCCGTCGGTGATGACGTCCGCGTCGGCGTGAGCGTACTTGTCGGTGTACGCGACGGTGTGAACGTGAACGTCGGCGTGAACGTCGGTGTATTAGACCGCGTGAACGT
>JBBQRJ010000396.1:0-4845 GCA_038214955.1 Aggregatilineales bacterium
CGATAGATGCTGTCGAGCTGCTGCACGATTGCCCCTTCGCTGAATCGGGATTCGGCTAGGTCGCGTATCGTTTGTGGGTTGTAGTCGGCATAATGATCGAACAGGTGGCGCATAGCAACGCCGAGCGCGGGAACGTCATTCACCGGAATCAGCAAACCCGTTTCTGGCTCGACAAAGCCTTCGGGACCGCCGCATCGGGTGGCTATGACAGGTGTGCCGCACGCCATTGACTCTACTAACGTGACCCCGAACGACTCGACCACGCTGCATGAAACATGAACATGACCGCGCCGCAGTTCATCGCGTACCTGTTCGCGGGTAATCTGTCCCAAAAATACGACCTGATTTTGTATCCCTAACGCCGCCGCTTCTGTTTCCAACCGCTGGCGAAGGGGACCGTCACCGCCAATTCGCAGCGATACCTCGGTGTCTTTAAACTGTTGGCTAAAGGCTTGCAGCACCAGCGAGTAGCGTTTTTGTTCTGCGAGTCTGCCAATGGCGCAAAATGTGAAGGTTTGTGCGCGGGCTGTCGGGTCAGGCGTGAAAAAGCGGGTATCGACCATGTTCCCTATAGGGATGATCTTCGATGTAGCGTCATAGACGTTAATGGCGTCTGCCAGTGCTTGACTCACCGCAACGCGCACATCGATACCACGCAGTGTATTGCGAATGATGGCAGGCTGACCGGGGAAGATGATCAAGCCTTCCATGTAGCTGGACGAATGTTCGGTGAGGACAACGGGAATTCCGTATTTGCGCTTGATCTGCGCGGCAAGGTAGCCGCCATAGAAGATGTTATGCGCGTGAATAATGTCCGGCGTCCCGTGTAGGCGACAGTAGTGATCAAATGCCGCCAACCCTGCCTGATTTAAGAAGCGAGTGACGAGCATCGGCGCAAAACGCGGAAACCAGCCCCAATGCATCCGGTAGACGGGAAATTCGGTGAAGTAATCTTCACGGGAAACCGCCTTCGCAGATCGAAGTCCGACGCGCTTGATGTAGGCGCGGGTTACGTCAATGCGCGGCAGCACCAGCACGCCGATTTCATAGCCCGCTTTTTTGAGCGCAAGCCCCTGTTCATGATAGAAAATGCCCGTTATCCGTCGTTCGGGACTTGGATAATAAGCAGGCATCATCAAAATGTGCATTCGATTTATCTTTGCTACTGGTATTTCATGTAATCATCAGCGATTTGTGTAAATTCGATGATGTTACTGAACGGATCGCGGCAAAAAAAACGGGGTCTGCCCGGAATTTGCTCTGGTTCCCAGGGTTGGTATCCCCCCTGAACAAGGTTTTGCCGCATCAATTCGACATCACTCACATTTAAACAGAAATGCCTTCCAGAGGTGGTAGGGATGTCTACCTCTGCAAACACATGGAGTTCAGCATCTTCGCCAAGTTTAAACCACACAAGGTCAAACTTCGTGATCGTGTTCGGAACAGGCTTTTCTATCAAGCCAACAAGGTCGCCATAAAACTGACGAGCAAGTTGGGCGCTTTCCTCACCCGGCGGGCGCGGAATACTGACGTGCTGTAATACAATTTGCATGATATTTTACCTACAGGTAGGGTGAACAAAATCCGATCAAAGTCAACAGATTATAAGCAGGATTCCCCGTTGATACTACATGCATGGTTATAGGTAGAGTAGACGCTTGAAGGGAGACAAGTTCGCAATCGAGTGAACTTGCCTCCCTCCATTCTACCTGACCTAAGACAATTCGATGACGGTATCAAATGGATCGTAGGCGTCCACAGGCAGGGCGATAAAGGTTCTATAGCCATCATTTTCGAGCATCAAGGGAGAGTTATCGCGGAGCAGTCGTGCCTTTGTCACAGCAGCGGGTACGCCGGGCAGCGCGACACAATCACTCACATAGTCAAGCACATGGACATAATGAGTATCGCCTCGACGTGTGCTGACGGTTGAGGCTGTCATCGGCATCAAACCCGCCCGTGTATTAGAGATCGATGCTCCATTAAGTCTCAGCCACGATCCAGCTTGCCGTAGGCGCATCGCGTGCAGAGGTAGGATTTCCCCTTCTGGCGTGGGTCCAACATTGAGCAGGAAGTTTCCGCCGACGCTGGCGCTCCGTGCCATCAACTGCACGAGATGGCGTGTTGACTTGAGGTTATGATCGTCCCGCGAGTAACCCCAGTGATCGTTGATCGTCATGCAAACCTCAATGGGCAGATCGTGGACGTTGGTATGGTTGAAGCCCGCTGTATTCATGCCGGGTAAGTCCTGCTCGAAGCCCTGAATATCCTCACCGGGGATCGGTTTCATGTGATGATTGTTGACAACAACCGCATCCGGTTGAAGCGTGTGAATCATATCGTACAGTTTGTCATACTCAAACGACCCTCCCGGCGCAAAATGGGCATTCTGTTCATCGAACTTTTGCGCGGGCCAGTCGCCATCGAACCACACACAGGCAAGGTCGCCAAAATTTGTACACAACTCGCGCACCTGTCCATGTAGAAAATCGATGTAGTCTGACCAAGCCAACCCGCTCGTTTCACGGAAGCGATACGCGGGATGCTGCCAGTCTAACAGCGAACTGTAAAACCCCAGTTTCATATCACCGCGCCGGGCGATTGCATTGGCAAGTTCGTTGATCGGGTCGCGCCCAAACGGGCTATTGGTCACTTTATAGTCGCTCAAGGCGGTATCATACATGCTGAAACCGTCATGGTGGCGACTGGTGATCACCATGTACTTTTGCCCCGCGTCTGCCGCGATACTCACCCACTCGTCGGCATTGAACTTTATGGGGTTAAATTGATTTGCTAGTAGTCGATATTCTTCAACAGGAATACGATCAACATGCATAACCCATTCGTGTTTCGCAAGAATTGAATAGAGTCCCCAGTGAATGAACATGCCGAAACGTACATCCTGAAACCAGTCGAGTCCCTTTGGTGATACTTGTTTAACCATATTGTTCCTTTAGGTGGATAGAACGGTATCATTCTATTCAAAAATGAGTCTGCAAATTGTCTTTCAAGCAGGTCAGTCGCTTTGCCCTATTATAGTAGACAGTCAGCGGATCAAATCAGTTTTCGCGCCTACAGCTTTTATCTTGGTTAGGGGAATTAAAAATGGCAGTTCATACTTTTACGCCGACTCACTATCATCGGACGATGGGTTCTCATGCGCCAGTTCTGCACATTGCCCCCGGTGACAGCGTGATCACAACCACCGTTGACGCATGGGGGTTAGACGCCGCCGAACACAAAGCGACGGAAGGCGGCAACCCCATGACCGGTCCTTTCTATATCGAAGGGGCTGAACCGGGTGACACGCTGGTCGTCCATCTGGATCGGTTGACGCCGAGTCGTTTGACGGGGTGGGGGCGTTCTCGTCTTGCGGCGAACGTCGTTGATCCCGATGTCGCTGCTGCCTTACCTACAGAGAACGATCTGGTGTATTGGGTGCTTGACCTTCAAGCGGGTACGGCGTCGTTACGTGATCCCGTTGGTAAACTGGGTCGGTTCGTGCTTCCGCTTAAGCCCATGCTCGGATGTTTCGGCGTAGCCCCATCAGAGGGTCAAGCCATTTCTACCGCTACCTCTGGCGACTATGGCGGCAACATGGATTACAACGGCTTTATCGCTGGCACGACAGTTTATTTTCCTGTGTTTCAGGCGGGAGGTTTATTTCATTTGGGCGATGGTCACGCGGCGCAGGGAGACGGCGAAGTGTGCGGCACGGGCATCGAAACCTCGTTTGAGGTGCAGTTCACGGTTGATGTGCTGAAAGGGGTGCGATCTGGTTTACCGCGTGGCGAGAATGCCGACTACATCTATACAGCGGGCAATGCGCGTCCGCTTGATCAGGCGATGCAGCACGCCACGACGGAAATGCTGGCGTGGTTACAGCAGGGCTATGGGTATTCTTTCAGCGAAGCGAATTTGTTGATCGGCTATGGCGTGGAATACGAACTCGGCAATATGTTTGACCCCGCCTATACGATGATATGCAAACTTCCTAAGCGGTTGCTGGCGAAATAAGCGCGTCAAGACTTTACGTTGCAACGTAGGGATTTAATCCCTACGTTGCGGACTCATTGCAAACTTATTCGCTTGAACCGTATAGGCGTGTTTCTTTGTTGCCGAGCGTCTTGTCGATTTCTGCCATCACGTCATCGGTGAGCAGAGGCACGACATCAAGCGCACCAAAATTCTCGTGAACCTGCTCTATTTTTGACGCTCCGGTGATCACGGTGCTGACGTTCGGGTTCTTGATGCACCATGCCAGCGCCAATTTCGGCACGGATGTTCCCAAATCTGCCGCGATTTTTGCCAATCCGGGGAGCTTCGGTAGGTTGGTTTGTCCCCAATCGCCTTGAAGCATCGCCTTAAGCCATTCGTAGCCGGGCAAATTGACGCGGCTGTCGTCCGGGATGCCGCTGTTATACTTCCCGGTCAGCAGCCCGCTTGCCAGCGGCGACCAGATGGTCGTGCCTAAGCCAACCGTATCCTCACGATAGAGGCGGTTATACTCGACTTCGACACGGTAGCGCGTGAACATATTGTACTGCGGTTGTTCCATCGTTGGCGGTATCAGGTGATACTGACGGGCGACAGCATACGCCTCCATGATTTCTTGCGCTGACCATTCGCTCGTCCCCCAATACAGCACGTCGCCGCGCTGAATCAGTTCCGTCATAGCGCGTACCGTTTCTTCAATCGGTGTTTCGCGGTCTGGACGGTGACAGAAATACAGATCAAGATACTCGCACTGGAGGCGCTCAATCGCTTGATAACACGCTTCATAAATATGCTTGCGCGACAACCCGCGCTGAATAGGCGAGGGATCAGTCACCGCCCCGCCGAATA
>JBBQRJ010000397.1:0-4825 GCA_038214955.1 Aggregatilineales bacterium
TAAACTGACAAGCGAGAAGTTTGTTTTCTCCCCTCCCTGAATTCGGGGAGGGGTCGGGGGTGGGGTCTATCCGAAACTCAGGTTAATGTACAAAACGCGGTTTTCGACTAACCAGACCGTATCAACAGGCATCATTGTTCGCTCTCTGTTAGGATTCGCGGTTGCGACTTTGAATGTACGCCGCCGCTTGAACAGCATCTAAGTTCAGTGTTTTGTCGTTATGGTTGAGGAATTTCACGGCGTCCTCTACCGTGTAGGCGGTTTTATACTCTCTCACACCATTGATCTGCATCATCATCGACACGATGAACACAATGATCTTATTGGTGCTGTTGATAAGCACTGTCCAGCCTGTATTCGGGTGAATCTTGAATTGGTAATTTCCACGCAGTTGAGTCAAAGAGTGGGGCGTCACCGTTGTTTTGTGAATATCAATAATGACGTGAACAGGAGCATCCCCCTCTGCCAGCAATCGCAAATGAGTGTTCACGCCCGCTTCAATTTGTGCGCCCGCCACAGTGCCATACGAATGGAGATACAGCACCCGCTTTTCCAGCATCCACGACGATTCAAATGGCATTGATCACCTATCGTTAAAGTATTCTCTACAAATTGTAAGGTGAATTAAGCGACAGATCAATGACGCATTCGCATGTGCTAAAATACACACCTGATTACATTTGGAAGAAGGCGGCACATGACAGCGCGTATTACCATTAAGGCGGAGCGTGACAAACCCATTGTCAACCAGCATCCCTGGGTATTTTCAGGCGCAATTAGCTCGGTGAAGGGCAACCCCGTTCCCGGTGACATTGTTGACGTATTTTCGAGCAAGGGAACGTTTCTTGCGCGTGGCTATTGGAACGAAAAATCACAGATGCAAGTTCGCATCCTGACATGGCACGACGAACCTATTGACGATGCATGGTGGTTCAATGCGTTGCAGCGGTCAATCAAATCGCGCCCATCACAGGGCATGGCACGACTCGTCAATGCCGAGAGCGACTATCTCCCCGGCTTAGTGGTGGATCGCTATGGCGATTGGTTGGTCTTACAGGCGCTCACGTTTGGAATCGACCTTCGCAAAGAGCGCATTGCCGAGTTTTTGCGCGAACTAGTCAAACCGCTTGGCATCTACGAACGCAGCGACGTGGATGTTCGCCGCAAAGAGGGTTTAGAAGAAGTCAAAGGCGTATTGTGGGGCGAAGAACCCCCCGCGCTGATCGAAGTAGATGAGTTCGGGCGCAAGCTGTTGATCGATGTGCGAAACGGTCACAAAACGGGCTACTACATCGATCAAGCCGACAATCGACGCACTTTTCTTGACCTCATCAAGCAAGAATCAGATAAGTTGGGGCGCGAACTGGCGATCCTCAACCTGTTCAGCTATACAGGCAGTTTTAGCCTGCACGCGCTCCCCTATGGGCGGGCGGTCAATGTAGATTCCTCACGCGACTCGTTAGAACTCGCGGAAAAGATCACGCAGATCAATTTCCCGCACCCCAAGCAGGACGAACTCGCAGAATACATTCTCGCAGATGTGTTCGAATATTTGCGCGACACAGTCGAACGTAAGGTGCAGTACGATCTCGTAGTGGTTGACCCGCCCAAGTTCGCGCACAACGCGCAGCAGGTAGACCGTGCAGCACGCGGGTACAAAGACCTCAACCTGAACGCCTTCAAAATCATCGCGCCGGGCGGCTACCTGATGACATTCTCATGTTCAGGCGCAATCAGCCCCGACCTGTTCCAGAAAATCGTATTCGGGGCGCTGGCAGACTCCGGGCGTCAGGGGCAAATCGTGCGCCGACTCAGCCAGTCAGAAGATCACCCCGTTGCGCTCACCTTCCCCGAAGGCGAATACTTGAAGGGGCTGCTCGTCCGCGTCTTCTAAGATCATGAAAATGTTATTTTGTAGGGACGCCCAACGGGGCGTCCGTTATGGCAAACGCCCCTCTTGTCTCCCCCTCTCGCTTTTCGGAGAGGGGGTTGGGGGGTGAGGCTATTTACACGCCCTTTTTGTCTCCCCTCTCCTTTTTTGGGAGAGGGGTCGGGGGTGAGGCTAGTTTTTCGACACTCGGAGAGGGGGTCGGGGGGTGAGGTTGCCTCTACCGTTCGTGTGCGATTTGCTCCGCCGCTAACCGTTGGACACGCTTATACGTATCGCTCCATGTGATTTCGCTTAAGCCCAGTTTTTCGCGGATCGCGTCCGGTGCGAGTCCAGCGCGAAAATCACGCACAGCGCACGTCCAGCGCATCATCTCAAACGAGACTTTGGTCGAAATGCCCGCGCTCAGGTCTTCTAACACATATTCGAGCGTGCGCGGGGCGCAGTCAAAAATGGTATTTTTCGGCATATACTCGCTGATGTACTCATCCATCACGCGCAACCACTCATGGCTCACAGGGATAATGCGTTCTTTGTACACATCCTTCTGACTCTTGTGCCGCACGGTGATCGTCGGCGGATCACTATGACGGTCAATCATGGCGGGCGTCAGGCTCATCGTCTCGTTTTTCTTAATGCCCGTTTCTATCAGCAGACGGAACAATGTTTCAGGGCGTGAATCTGGCTTTTCGCCGCGCCGCAGACTCGCCGCGAAAGTCAGCACCTCATTCACATCTTCAGGCATCAAAATCACCGCGAGGGGGGCGGCTTGGGGGACTTGCAGCACCGCCCGCGCCGGATCAGTGTCTAGCGCATTAATCGCGTGCAGCCATTTGAAATACACTTTGAGCGTTGTCACACGGCGGGCATAGGTTTTTTGACTGCACGGCACGCCCCGTTCATGCGTCAACCAGTATAAAAACTCATTGAGGCGCGTCGTTGTAAACGTGCCAATTTCCGCGTCATCCCCCGTATATTCTGAGAAAACACCCATATCAGCGGTGAATGCTTTCAGCGTGTGCTGCGACTTACCTTCGCGCAGTAAGAACCGCTGAAACAGCGCAACCGTGTGTTTTAACGCCGTATGGCGGTTGATGTCGCTTTCGGAAACCGGCTGCGCTGGAAAAAGGGGTAATTGTCGAACGTCCGTCATAGCTCACCTACGCACATTTATTCTAATTTCAAGGTAGCACAAACTACCAAACTGAGTCAAGCTAGGCGATACATTGCGTTTGATGATAGACATCCCCTGATATTTGCTCCCCCTCTCCTGCTTTTGGGAGAGGGGGCTGGGGGGGTGAGGCTTATTTATATTTTCGGGAGAGGGGGCTGGGGGGTGAGGCTTATTTTTTAGTCACAGAGTACAAACATGACTCATCATCTCGATAAGCGGCTTCAAACGGGACTAGAATCCGTCACATTTTCCGACAAACACTCGCCATTTACACAGAGTTTGCTTGAAGCGTGTTCTGTCTACTTCGATGGTCGGCTGAGGCTGCGAAACTGGCTCTACCCGCTTTTCAAGCCAAAGCATCCCGCCTTGATCATGGCATTCCAGACTATGAAACCCCATACGTCCTTCGATGAGGCATTAGACAGCGCACGTTGGATGATGACTGGCACGCTGATCAACCTCTACGTGCATCACCTGATCATCGAAAAGCTGAAATCGCTGCTCGTCCGGTTGCATGTGTGGGATCAATTCGCGGCACGGTGGTACAGGCAAATAGACAGCGAACTGGAACCGCTGCGCGAATTTGTCAAGTTTGACCCGTCGCTTGCTGCGTCGCTTGCAGTGGGCAATCTCCCCGACGATGAAGCGTTCTGCGAAGAATGGGAACACTATATGGATCGTCATGGACACCGCGCCGAAAACGAGCTTGATCTCGCTGTGCCGCGCTTGCGTGAAACGCCCGCTAAAATGATGGCGATGGTGCTAAAAGAAAAGCACTCCACCCCGCCCCTTTCGCCGCTCGGTTGGCTGATGTTTCCGCTCGGCTGGTACGTCAATCAGCGCCTTGATGCGCGGGATCGGTTTCTATTCCACGCCCTGATCGGCTTTCAAAGTCTGCGCCGACAGTTGCTCAATCTGGCACAGCAGGCAGTCGAACGCGGTCAGCTTGAATCACCCGATGCAATTTGGAACATGGATTTAGAATCGCTTCGCAGATTGGACACCCAGCCATGACGAACACTTTTCACGGAGAACAAGTGCGTTTGCGTGCCGTCGAAGAGTCAGATTTGGAACACTTCCTACTCTGGAATCAAGACACTGATGGCGCACGCATGGGCTACGAAATACCGTTTCCCACATCGATCACGGCACAGCGCGACTGGATACAAGCTCAAGCCAGAGGAATAGGTGAAGGAGATGTGTTTCGCTTCATCATCGAAACGTTCGATGGAACGGTTGTGGGTTCGCTCAACACACATTCGGTCAACCGCCGCAATGGGACGTTCATGTATGGGGTGAGCATCGGCACAGAACATCGCAAAAGGGGTTATGCCTCGGACGCCATGCGAATCGTGATCCGCTACTTCTTCAACGAACGTGGCTACCAGAAGGTCAACGCCGACGTATTCGCCTTCAACGAGCCATCGATGCGTTTGCACGAGCGATTCGGCTTCACGCTGGAAGGTCGCTTGCGCCGCATGATCTTCACCAATGGCACCTATCACGACGAGCTGATCTACGGCATGACGCGGGAAGAATTCGCGGAACGCTATCCTAATCTCTAACCCTAGCGGCGAAACGTCCATTCGGGATTGCCGTATACATCACGGGTCAGTCGTTCCACATTTGCCAGTTCGTTGGGAGTCAACTGCTGTGAGTTGACCTTGAAGTAACCCACATCGTAGATCGCGCCGAAAGCGTTGCTGAGTTGCGACACAATCAGCGATTTTACGGGGGGGCAGCAGGGAGTCGCCTCATTGTTC